>JAHFAF010000108.1 GCA_023250715.1 Pseudobdellovibrionaceae bacterium
AGTGGGTGCAGCGCCTCTTTCAGCTAAGGAGATGGTGACGGTATGAAGTACTTTCTGATTTTCCTAGTCACTTTTTCGATGAATGCTTCGGCCGCGGATATTCTTTGGCTCAAATTGACGCCGCACTTTTCCTATCGGGATATCTCCGTGGCCTGCTCGAACACCACCCATTCCACTTTTCTCCCCAACGAGCTTTTCCTGTCTTTGGAAATCGATGGGGGCAAAGTTACGAGAGCGATCCTAAGAGATCGGCCGACAAAATCTCCACGAGATTACTCCGCTTCGGTTGAGTTTTCGAAAGAAGAGCTGGGCGGTCTGGCCGTTTACCAGGATAAACTTTCACGCCTTTGGTTAAAGGCCTTTTCCTTAAGTGGAAAAGTTTTGAACTGGATCTTTTATCGTACTATTTATCAAGGGACCTGCGAGCCGTCCCAGAAGCTAAAGACTCTCGGACCGCAGCCTTCTGTTTTTGAGTTTGACTTAAGCGCCTTAGATTCGGGAATTGCGTCGAGCGATTCGAAAAAAAGCGAGTACAAGGGAGAGCTCGTCGACGGCGGGACTTATCAGGCCACTCTAAGTTTCATCCAACGACAATGATTCTCTTTTCATTGTAGGGGCTCGATGCCATGGGGCTGCTTCGCTTCGCTCCCAGATACACTAGTTTTCCTTAGCGCCGTCTCGGATCCAATCAAAGATCGCTTGAACCTCTTCGTCCGCGAGCTTTTCACCCGATTTGGGCATTGTGTGTTGGCTTACCTGAATCCAAACGCCGCTTTTTTCGGGAGTCCCTGGACGGATGGGAACTTCCAAGAGCCCGTCTGAGCTCATCAATGCCGCATAAGACTCAAAATCTACATTACCGTCGGGATTTGTGGGCTGGTGGCATTGCGTGGCACATCTCATCTGAAAGATGTTCTTGGAAATCCACGAGAATGTAGGAGAGGGCTCCGCATGGATGTGAAGACACCCGGTGACAGCAAGTAGGGCGACAAAACTCTTCATCTTCTCAACTATCACTCACCGGCTTACTGCGGCTCAAGTTAAAGAAACATTAAGACTTCGGTCAATTCTAATTCGGGGACAGTATGGCCCTGGTCGCAAATGCTCCCTCACTTTATTTCATATTTCTGATCACAAATTCTAGATGCAGAGCGAAAACATGCTTGGCATCCCCATTTAACTCTGGCACGTGTACTGCACTTGGGTCGAAGAAGAAAAAAAACCTTAATAGGGGGAGAATAAAACATGAAATCAAAACTTAGTTTGGCGCTTCTGGCGCTGGCGCTGTTGTTGCCCGCGGCCGTTCGCGCGGATCATACCGGTGCGCAGGTGGCAGCACGTCTGCACGCGGATGCGCATAACTTGGAAAATGTCGTGCGGTATGCCTATCTGCGGTACCAGGTGAAGCAGGCGGTCTATAATTTTACCGCTCAAGCCACCGCGCTTTTCCAGTGCGCGAGCAGCCAGCCGAGAAACGGAACTTGGGATCACACGGGTGATTGCGAAATGTACGAACAGCGGGTGCGTCAGTCCTTTTATCCCGTAGATCGTTATCTATACGACACGTATTACGATCTGCCCTATGTCTATCAAGCTTATATTCAGGTTAAGCAGGACGTTCAGCAGATTCAGTAATCTCTTTTTCCCGGGGCGGAAAGTTTTCGCCCCGGGAATTTTCTTGAGTACCCAATATGCGTTGGGCCCTTCTTCTCATCGTTTTAGTCGTCATTTCATTCGCGATTTTCCGTCCCACATCTCGTGTTGCCACTCAATCGGTGCCGGAATCCGCTGCGGAAGTTCCAAAGACTGGTGCGGGTATGGTTGCGGAGAAAGTCGCCCCGGAAATTAAACCGCCCCCCACCAAAAGAGCCGTAGAAATAGCAAGCCCTACTGAAACTTTACCCGCAGATCTAGAAGATTCCCTACGGGAGGGGCGTGAGGTGAGCGACCAATGGGAGAATTCTAGAGAGGAGTTCTTGAAAAAAGATCTTTCCTTAAGCTCGGACCAATGGGTCGCAATCGAAAAATTGCGGGCTGAAACGCTTCAGACGGAAGAATCCCTCAATGAAAGGCCCGTTGCAAATAGCGAAGAGAATGCCCTCCTCGTAAAATCCTTGGAAGAAAACCGAGAGCGTTACGAAGCGAAAGTATCGGAAGTGATGGGAAAGGATCGCTGGGGTCTTTATCTCCGACATTTCCAAAACTATTGGAAGCTTAGCGAAGAGCGCTCATCCTCTCTTCATGCCACGCTGAAATAATCATTCCTTCGGATTAAGGCGTCACCAGGGTTATCCCTGGCGTATCCGGTAATCGGGGGAGCTCTTGCTTCGGAAACTCACCGCTTAGCGAATTGAGAAATGCCACTACATCTTGGACTTGAGCTTCTGTGAGGGAAGTATTGAGCTGGACTTTCGCCATGACTCGCACCGCCTCGTCGAGCGTGGGAACCGAGCCATTATGGAAATAGGGGGCGGTTAGGGCCACATTTCGCCACGTTGGGATCTTCCAGTAGTGATCATCCACCTTATTCATGGTGAGAGCACCCCGCCCTTTATCCTCGGCGAGACGATATTTCGCGACATATTCACTATTCGCATTCACAGGAAATTGGGCAAAGTTGGGTCTGTCGGAAGAACCCATGAAGTGGGGGCCGGAGTGGCAGCTCGTGCATCCGACTTGATTGACGAGCTGAAAGCCTCGTTCCGCTTGGGTTGATAGGGCAGAGGTCTCCCCGTGCACGTACCGGTCGAAGGGACTATTCGGCGTAACAAGGGTTCGCTCGTAGGCCGCGATGGCTTTAGCAATTGTATCAATGGAGATCGGGGAGGAGTCGCCAAAGACTGTTTTAAACTCCTCGACGTATCCTGGAATCGCTAACACACGTTTTACGACCGCCTCATGATTCTCCATGCCCATTTCGATGGCGTTGATCAAAGGCCCTTTTGCTTGATCCTCTAGAGTGGCGGCGCGGCCGTCCCAGAACTGGACTGGATTAAAAGCTGCGTTCCACACAGTGGGTGCGGATCGATTTCCTGTTTTCCCCCCTATCCCTACCGATACCGATCGGTTGTCTCCTCCGCTACTCATCACATTATGGCAGGAACTGCAGGAGACTGTTCCATCTCGCGAGAGCCTCGGATCGAAAAAGAGCTTTTGGCCAAGATGCACCTTTTCAAGGGTGGTTGGGTTGTCCGTAGGCGCCGGGGCCGAGAGAATGCTGGGAGCAATCCCATTGTGTGCATCGCTCATCTTTCCGCACCCGGGTGCAAGCACAAGAAGCGACAAGATGATAAGAACAAAACTGCTCACTGAATTCAATTTAGCCTCCCTTACTGACGATAAACGCGCCATCACGAGTTTTACGATGAGGGAGGTTCGGAATGGGCGCAATCGAAGTCTCAGTAAAAGGCACGTTTAGCGAAACTACCAACGATTTTGAGCCAATTTGACGGTAAATAGTCGCACATATGATAACGATTGGGCGAATCGAGTCTTTGTTCGGTTGCGGTTTGGCGTGTGAGGAAACAATGAATAGCCCAGAGTTGATTGATCAATTACGAAAGCTTTGGATTCTGAACACGTTGATTGAGGAAGGTTCGTTCGTTCAGGCGGCGGTTCAGGCCAAAATCACTCGATCCGCGATTTCCCAAACAATTTCCAAATTGGAAAAGAAACACCGAAGGGTTCTCCTCATTCGCGGTAAGGGGAGTGTAAAGCCCACCCCCTATTGCCTGGAGGTCTTGGCAAAAGCACGCCCTCTTTTGAAGTCCCTCGAGTCGCTTAAGATTCAAAATACCGAGGGTGTTCCTCAGATGTCGTGGCTCGACATCGGCGCGTTTGAAAGCCTTGCCGTCACCTTAATTCCGCCGCTTCTTGACGTCCTGAAAGTGAAATGTCCAGGGACTCGATTGACGGTCAAGGTCGCGCGAAGTGGAAAGCTCTCCACAATGGTGCGAAAGGGTGAGCTCTGCATGGCCATAGTGATTGAAAATGATCTCATGGATGGACTCACGGTGATTCCGGTGGGTCAGGATCGCCTTGGATTTTATATCTCGGCAACACTTCCCTTGGAAACGCAGAACTGGAATGCCACTCAGACATTTTCTATCGGAAATCTTTTGGCTGGCCCGGATGGCTTGCCTCATTATTATTCTAAGTTCATTAAGGCGTCCGACCTCCCTCACCCCCCTTCGTTCACAAGCGATAGTCTGGAAGCGATATTAGCGGCAACGGAGAAGGGTTCAATCATTGGAATACTTCCGGCACGCGTGGCCGCCAGGGCAGGATCACCGTTAAGGGAAATCACGCGGCCAGAAATGAGAGAAGGGGGGCTCGGGGTGCACAAGATTTGCCTCATCAGTCGCCAGAACTGCGATCCAAACGAAAACGAGTTTCTGGCGACGGAACTTCGTACCCTTCTTAATCAAGTCTTAAGATGACGCCATTCGAGCGAAGCCTGAGTATTCGAGGAACGGCAAAAAACTGTTCCTAGCTTTAAATGAATTCTTGGAACAACACTTAGGCATCCGGGGCACGACAAGTTGACACCGGGGTTCATTTGCCCTTGTAAAAAGTATAGGGGGCAAGATAACTCGTGAGCTTTTTCTCTTGGATTCTGCGCGTTATTCGAGGATAGATGCTGGCATGGGTTTCGCACTGGGTGGGGGAGCAATGGAATTATTTATAACAACTGTGAATAGGCATCGAGGATGAGTGATTTAGAATCCCGCTCTTTCTCCTTTCCTGATCAGGCTGCGAGAAAGCAGCTTGCCGTTCGTTTGTTCAAAGAGTCGCTCTCTGCGATGGGTTGGCGCTATGTCTTTTTTGTCGCCGCGGTGATTGGATTTGGCCTCATCTCGCTTCTTCCTCCCCAGCTTTTTCGGTACTTCACCGAGAGCACACAGACACTGAACGCATTGACCGCGGATCGCTTTCTTCTCCATCTGGTTCTCTTCGGAGGAGTGGTTGCGGCGGCCTTACTTGTTGCATCTGTGGCCAATACTCTCATTCACGAATGGCTGCGCTTAAAACTGGAAGCGCACTTGCGAAGCCAAGTGCTTCACCGCCTGCACGATATTCCACTGACTGTCCTAGATGGCGCGCAAAGAGGGGATTGGCTCACGCGGATGACGGGAGATCTGGGGCAGGTGGAAACCTTTTTTACTCAAGAGCTTCCCAACCAAATTCGCAATGTCGCCGTTCTCGTGGGCGCGGGCACTCTTTTTTTCTATCACAGTGGGGTGGTAGCTCTAGTCCCTTTGGTGACGGCCGTGGTTTTGGCCTTCATCAACTTACGGGTACAGCGCCGGCTCGCTCCGATGTTGGCCGAGCTTCGGCAGTTACATGGAGGAGTTTTTCAAGCCTTGATCGAAAATCTAGACGGTATGCGGACCATCCGCTCGCATGCCGTGGAGCCGTTCGTTCAAAGAAGATTTGAAAAACGCTTAGCGGAAATCACGCAAAAAAGTTTGCATGTCGTTCGATATTTGGGCGCTCTGATGGGCGGAACGGAGCTATCGGGCCAGCTCATGGTAACGGCCTGCCTCACTGTCGTGGCCTATGCATTCGCGCATCGCCAACTGACTCTCGAAGAGGTGCTCGTCTATCCTTTCTTTATCGGCCTTTTTTACGGCTCGGCGCAGAGTCTCGCAAGCTCCGCCTACGACTGGAACCGCTATTTCATCGAGGGCGGGCGCTTAGGGGAGATTCTTTACGACACTAGGTCCATCGGTCCCGTCCTTGATTCTTCGGCGAGAAACTCCATTATCGCCGAGAGCGTTTCGCTTTCCGTCTCGAAGATGCAAGTCGGACAAAACGAACGGGTAGCAGGGCCCATTCAATTCAAAGTGAACCGCGGGGAAATTTGGGGAATCGTCGGCCCTTCGGGCTGTGGAAAATCTACATTTCTTGAGGTGCTGGCGGGGCTTCGTCCAGCGCTTCAAGGTGCTTCATCGCTAAGTGACGGCGAGGGGAGGGTGCTTTGGCAACTCTCCTCCGAGAAACCCCTTCGGCTTCCGATAGGTCCCTGCGCTTTCCTCGAACAACACCCCTATATTTTTGAAGGCACTCTTAAAGAAAACCTTACCTTCGGAAATTCCGACAGACTCACGGATACGATTCTTTGGGAGCAACTAAGAAGCGTCGGGCTCGAACTTTTCACGAGGCGCAATGGCGGATTAGAGTACGAGCTCAAAGATCGAGGACGAAATTTAAGCGTAGGAGAGCGATACCGAATTGCTCTTTGTCGCGCCCTTCTTCTCAAACGGCCCTTTCTGCTCCTAGACGAGCCTTTCGCCGCACTTGATGAAGCTTCCGTCCAGAGTGTCATCACGATTCTCGAAGCGGAGAAGGAAAAATCGGGCGTTATTTTGGTCACGCATTACGTTCCCGAGGCCCTTTCTCTGGATGGGATTCTAAATTTCGAAGATCTTTCTCGCGGCGCATTTTTGTCGCCCGAACATGAGCTTGGTAGAGGCCAATTTCCGCGTAGGGAGGAGGCAGCATTAAAGGCTGTTCCACCCCTCGAAGGGTTGGGGACCAGGAAACAAACACATCAAATAATAAGGGAGGTAAATCATGATTAAGGAAATCTTGTTACAAGCAGCGGCCCCAGTGAAGGGCGGCGAAGAGCCAGGCCGCCAATGCCCGCCCCACCAATGCCCGCCGTCTTGGCGTAATTGTTGGCGCAATTGCTGGCGTAATTGCTGGCGCAATATGTGCCCGGGCCGGTAATCCGATAGCCGGCGTCGAGACCGGGCAAGCCCGGCCCCTCGACACCGACCAAAATGGGCCTCCGCACTTTAAGCACTCAATATGCGAGTGCGGGGGCCCCTTAAACCTTTGAGGATCGTGTCATGATTCTGAAGAAAAATGAAGTGCCTTCGTCACCTAAGTTGGGAGTGGAATGGACCCAGTCGCTCGAGAACGACATTATCGATAGACTCGCCGAAGTTGATTGTGTCGAAATCATTCCGGAAAACTTCTTTTTCAATCGTAGAGATGACTTCATTAAAAAGCTGGGAGCCTCGGGAACGCCTGTAATGATCCACGGCGTAGAGCTTTCCATCGGTAGTGACGAGCCGGTGAAACAAGCACATCTCGAACGCATGCTCGAGGTGGCGGATCGAGTGAATATGATCGACCTAAGCGATCATCTTTGCATGACGGAAAGTGGCGGCGTCGAGGTAGGCCAGCTGACTCCTCTTCCCTGGTCTGTGAACGCCGCCGATGTTGTCTGTAAAAATATTGAAAGAGTAATGGCTCAGGTGCGCGTTCCTTTTTTGATTGAGAATATTGCGAACCGCTTTGTTTTTCCGGAAACTGAGCTTACCGAAGTGCAATTTATTAACAGGGTATTGGATCGCACGGGCTGTCAGCTCTTGCTGGATCTGCATAACCTGCACGCAAATGCGTTTAACTTTAAATTTGATCCCTTTGCTTGGCTTGAAGAGCTCGATCTGAATCGAGTAGGAGCCATTCATCTGGCGGGCGGGCATTATGATGATGAGGGAACACTTGTGGATGGACACAGTCATCCCATTCCGGATCGGGTGTGGGAACTATATCGTAGCGTCTGCGCGAAGGTGACCCCGGCCTGCACCATCGTGGAAAGAACTGAAAACTTTCCCGTCTACGGTGAGGTACTCACGGAAGTAGATAAAGCGCGTGGGATAGTGAATAGCTCGATTATTTCTTTCAGTCAGGACCTTCAATCGGGGGTGGGGCGATGAGTTTAGCTCAAGTTCAGTCTGCGTTAGCCATGCTTATTCGACTGCCGGAGCGGAATCGAAATGAGGAAGTGGAGAGTTTTCTAAAATCTTATGAGCTTGATGCTCACGAAGAACGCCAGGTTCGAAAGCTTGCTCTCGATCCAAACGTCACCAAGTTTGGGCGCTCGATGGAAGGCGTGCGGATGGAGACGATCACCAACGCCCTCGGGATTTCTGGGAAGCTTATACGCATTGAAGTGTTGGAATATATTCATCGCAACCTTTTCGGACCTAAGGCCACCCAAATTGTTCTTTGGGGCCTGCCGCCGGCTTTCTTGGATTTCTTGCTGTCCGATGCCGAGGCGGGGAAAATCGTTCGGGACACGGCTCCCCCCTACATCTTTGATGTGCTTTCCTTTGAGCGAGATCAATTGAAGTTTTTGCGTAATGACCTCACAATCGAAAATTCCCCGTCACCGGTGGGCTCCCTTCTCGCCCATCACGCTTTTATTTGTGTGAAGCTCAATTACGATATTCCGGATCTATTGCTCAATGCCGGTACGCAGGACGAAGCGAAGATTAAGGCATACACGCCGAAAGAGCGAACTTTGACTTTGCTGATGATTCCGAAAGCGGAAGGAAAAGGCTGTCGCTATTTTGAAGTCGATGAGTCCATCGCCGAGTTTCTTCAAGGGCAAAGAACGGGAGCCTCGTCGGCTCCTGGGATCCCGGAGTCCTACGCGGACCTAGTGAACCTGGGTCTTTGTAGGCCTTTGCAATGATGAGAAAGCCATGAACCTTGCAGCGCCAGAAGCAATCCACCAGGAACCGAGCGGAGAAGCTTCTAATTTTTTCGAGCAAGCGAATTTTCTTGTCGTGAAAATGACCGACTATTGCAATCTTCGTTGCAAGTACTGCCATCAGGATGCGCTGAACGGAAAGCCCATCTTGATTCCGATGGAGACTTACAAGAACGCCGTTCGGCTGATTTTAAAGCCGTCGAAATCGCCTAAGGTAAACGTGCAGTTTCACGGAGGTGAGCCTCTTCTTTGCCCGGACGAGTTCTTCCGCGAAGCTGTCGCTTTCGCGAAACAGGAATTGGAAACCTTCGATAGACGTGTCGAGTTTTTCATTCAAACAAACCTCACTCGCGTGACAGCGGAACGAGAAGCACTCCTCAAGGAATTAAATATCACCATCAGCTATAGCCTCGATGGCCCCCCCGCTCTCAATGACGAGTTACGAGGTGGTGGGCGAAAAATTGTAGAGAACTGGCGGCGCATGAAGGAAAATGGCACGGAAGCCGGTACGATTTGCCTCATACAGCCTAGTAACTGGGACCGGATGGACGAGGTCCTGAAGTTTTTCCATGAGGAAGGCATTCACAACGTGCGCTTTAACCTCATGGTCCCTGATGGCCGCGGGAAGGAAGTGGACACCTCGACGACAGATAAACTCTTCAACGCGAAGAAACAGATTTTCGATTATATGTTGGAGACGAAAGGCCAGTCGGTCGTCGATGCTACCCTCTACAACGCGATGAAACGGTTTATGAAGGCGAATGGTGCGCCCTCTTCCTTTGAATACCACGGGTGTGAGAGCCTCTACTGCCAAGCCGCGCGCAGTCTGTATTCGATTAACCCGGACGGAAAATTCTACGCTTGTGATCGGATTGCGGAGAGCCCTCTTTGGGCCATGGGGAACGTGAACCAGGCCTTCGCGGCATCCGAGCAAAGCTTCGCCACGAAGAAGCGAAAGGATTTCCACCACAAAGACGATTGGTGGGCCCGTTGCGAGGGCTGCGATGCGAAGAAAATATGCGAGTTCTCATGTTCCGCCTATTACGTTGATAAAGTAGATACGCGCGAGATCGAATGCCAATACACAAAGTCCATGTGGGGCTATTTCATGGAAAGGCGCGAGGATATTCGGGCTTTTCTATCGAATCAGGTGAGACCTCTTTATATCGATGAAAAGAAGCCCTTAGTTGAACAGGATGAGGAGACATGGGCGATAAAGGACATCGCAGCCGACGCTTTTTACAATAGCCTGTCGCTGGTGGACACGCTTGCGGCGAATCAGCACTATCAGCTTTTTCAGCGCGGTGGGCAATTCTATATTTTCGTCTTCAAACGAGAAAAGATTTTCGAAGTCGACGAACTTGTCGCGGAGATTGCCAAGTTCAACGGCGTTCTGGCCCCTTCCCTGATGGAAGCGGCCTTAGGCGAAAGGTTCCCCAAGGGAAAACTTCGCGAGACTTTTCAGAACATCTCCAATTCCATTCCTGAAATTCTTATCCCCATGACAGCCGGGCAAAAAAAGGCGGTTCTCAACCACGCCGAACACGAGGACGCTGCTGATAGCTTTCTACATCGTCTCTTTCGCCGGCAAGAACGCCGCCAGCACGTTGCGAGCGGTGGGCTTCCGTCCGAGAGTTAGAAGGTGAGTATCGCCAAGGAACAATTGGATACCTTTTGGTCCAAAGGCTTCTCTCGCTTCTCTTCATTCGCAAATTCTGAGGAGGTGGACGCCTTGATTGAGTCTCTTAGAACCTCCTTACCAATTGCCGAGCACAGGGACATGGAAAGTATCGAAATCGATCGGGGGCAAGTTTCTTATGTTCGGGGAGTGCAACGTTTCTCACCTCTCATTCGTTCGTGGTTAGAGGGAGATCGTCTTCGAAGTCTCGCACAAAATCTTCTGGGGGCACCCGTTCGGCCCTTTTGCGTCCATTTCCGTGCGGCGGTTCCTTCGGGTTCTTACCAAGTCTTTCCCCATCAAGACGCGAAAGGGCCCAACTTTCATCCCGCCCGCGCGATTACTTTCTGGCTCGCTCTTGGAAACTATGATGTCGAAAACGGTTGCTTGCGCTATGTGGAGGGGAGCCATCTTCGGCAGTACCAACCCGATGCGTGGGGCTCTCTTCCCAATCCCGATTACGATTTGGATTCCGAAGTGACGGCTCCCACGAAAAAGGGAGATCTCCTGGCTCACCACTGTTTCACCTTGCATCGCTCTACCCAAAATCAAGGCACCACGGAGAGATGGGCGCTCATGTTCACTTACGTCCAGGAAGACGTGTCCATGATGTCCGATGACGACGAAAAATGGGTGAGTCAGTACCTCTATCCAGGGTCAAAGCGCGCCCAACCGCGGCCCTTCAAGACCTTAATGGAACCTTAAGCTGACTCGTCATTGAGTTAGGGCTCTAATTTACGAATACAAACTGAATCTCTTAATGGGAGGGGCAAAATGAAATCCATATTACTGCTGGTTATGGTGTTTTTCATCGGAATGTCGCCGTTGGCCGCACACGCTGGCCACACGGTTCCGGATGGTTCTATCGATCGTTTGCATCAAGATGCGCATAATCTGAACGATCGCGTCCAAAATTCTTGGTTAAACTATCGAGTAAAGCGCGCAGTTTATACGTTCACTACAGAAGTGAGCGCCTTTTATAAGTGTGTTTCTTCCGGGCCACATTGGGATCATACGCTTCCAGAAACGTGTGAACACCACTTCCCTCGGGTCTGGCAGACCTGGTACTCGGTGGATCGGTCTCTTTATGACACCTCCTTCGATTTTCCGCAGGTTTACAATACCTACTTGCGAGTCCGGCAGGATTTGCAGGTACTCCCGCATTAATGTTTTCACCGGAGCGGAGCCTTCGGGCTTCGCTCTTCGCTCTTTTCTCGTCTCTTAATGGAACCTTAAGCTGACAGTCATTCGTAATAGAGTTTTCATCAAGGAATGGAGTTCTTGAAGCTCACAGAGATTCTCTGGTGGT
The DNA here is from genome assembly GCA_023250715.1 of Pseudobdellovibrionaceae bacterium. Classification (GTDB taxonomy): domain Bacteria; phylum Bdellovibrionota; class FAC87; order UBA2466; family UBA2466; genus JAHFAF01. The sequence continues at coordinate 11,497 of JAHFAF010000108.1, forward strand.
TTCTAAGAATTCCTCTCATGGCTGTTTTCCCTGCGAAGTACCGGGTGACATCAAGCGTTAACGGTACTTCGAGGGGAAATGGCTATGGGCGAAGTTTGGATGTTAAGCAAAGATGTTGGTCTTCTGGAGGCTAGGGTTGTCTCCGTGGCGACGTCTTTAAATTGAATAGGGGGTTCTTATGATTGGAACGCGTTTCCTTTTGGTTCTTGCACTTCCGCTGACTTTATTGGCAACAACGGCGAGAGCCAATTTTTCCGTCGACGAAGTAGTACAAGGCACACAAGAAGGCTTAAAGCTTTTTAAAACCACCGAGCATGCCGAGCATTTTGTGGGTTTTAAGGCCTGGAAATCCGGCGAGGAAATGAAACTTAAAGTTTACGCCAATCATGACGGTGCACCCGTGGAAGTAAATTATATGTGCCACAAGCATGACGACGGGCTTGAGTGCCATGCTCAGTAATGGATTTATGAAGGCGT
>JAHFAF010000452.1 GCA_023250715.1 Pseudobdellovibrionaceae bacterium
CCAGCTCAATTCGATACCGAAAATCTCGCGGCTTATCGCCGAGAGATTTCTCGGCGTGGGAGGAAGGGGCTCACGCAGGGTGGTGAATCTTCCCGTAACCCCGCGACTCGCCTCACCACTTCGCGGATCCAAGGTGCATAGACGGTACGAATAAGTCGTCCCACTAGAAAGGCCCGCCAGATAATATTCATTCAATGTGCCGATAGCGTCGTCGACGACAGTGTAAGACCCGCCCGTGGGGCAAAATTCTGTGAGAGTTTGAGTTCCCGGAGTGTAGATCAAACGATATTGCCAGGAAGCGGAATAATCAGGTGGACTCCACCAAAAGCCTGCCTGCCGGTACTCGCTTGTATCGACATCCACATAATCTGTGTTTGGGGGCGGTACTGCTCCCGGGAAAATAGTTAGCGAAAATCCGTCGAGAGTTCCCTCATCAGACGTTACCTCATCCGATACTGAAATCGACCAGGTGCCCCGACTCTGTTTACCCTGCAGTGTCCACAAACCGGCGACCTGTATTCCTCCCGAGCCAAAAGTTTGGTGGATATCGTCCGTGTCACCTCCTTCTCGATTCCAAAGTACTACTTTTGTGCCATCGGGATGTTCGAGCTTTACCAAGAGATCTCCCACCCAAGTGTGGGAAATATCCAAACGTATTGCCAAGTCGGCGATGGGGACGTCGTCGTCGACATAGAAATCATATTGCACCCCTTCCGAATTTGCGTCCGGAATGGCGAGATTAATGTCTGGGAAGGAATAGTAGAGTTCTCCGGAAAGATGGGAACGAGCTCCGCGCGGCGGTTGTGATATTTCCGCCACGCCATTTATGGGACGTGCCATCTTCCCGGAACCATTCGATGGGTTGGAAGGAGGTGAACCCTTTTCGAAACAGGAGCAGAGGCAAAAACAAAGACAGATAAGAATTGCCCGATGGGCTTGCGTTAATATTGTCATGCCCCCAGAATCGCAGAGTGGTACCCAAAAACCCACAGAGCAATTTGGCGGGAGGGGTTTAGGGTGCCGTGAATCCTAAACTGACGTCCGCAATCCAGGCATTGCCGAAGGAATACAATACAGCATTTCTCTCGTTGAGACTCGTTGTGAAGAGCCTGAGGCCGTTCGACATTCGTTGCAAAGTATAGATCTCTCGGGCTCCGGAGCAGGGCTTTGCCATCACATAGCCCTCAACCCGCTCCAACACCCATCCGGCTTGAACTCGGGCGTCCTTCTCGATTGAGTCGGTCGTATAGTAATGCGCTTTCATCGAAGCCTTGAAGAGGCGAAAGACGGGCAGTGCTCCATCGAAGGCCTCGGCATAAAGTACGAACGGGGAGCTGTTGGATTCATCGGTATAGCCATTAGCAATGGCCACGGTATGTTCGTTCGCCTGATAGGTGTAAAAGTGCGCATCCGCCACCGTATCGTAGGAGCGGTACCAATGGCGGGTGGCGACGGTAGGGAGCTGCCTTGGATTGCTAACCGGGCTCGGCCTTTCATGCAAAGCCACGAAAGCGGAAGCTACCGTGTCCAAAAAGTCCCGCCCACTTGTAAACTCTCCCAGAGCAGGATCATCTTCAATGTAGCTCTCTCCATAAAGAGTTTTATGACCAAACTCATGAAAAAGAAGCGCCACAAGATCCTCTTCGGCGAGCCTTTGAACCGCTTCGGCCAAAAAAATAATTGCCCCTTGCGGGCCGAGCTCAGTCATGGCGTCGACGGTGCGGCTCCCCACTTTTATTGGCTCGAAACGAAATTCAAAAGGGGTCTCCGATCCCGAGCGGTTTAATTGCAACATCGGCTCGATGGCGGCAGTAATAAAATTGCGGCAGCTTAGCACCTGTCCAGCGGACAGATTGCGAAGAACCCCACAAAATTTCGATTGCGGATCGGTACAACGAGTGAAATCACAGGCTGCGGCCAACGTCTCTCCCGTTTTCGCCGTCTTTAACCCTTCCACCAAACGGGCGCGTGCGGCACTCAAAGCGATTCCGATTAAGTCACCGCCGTTGTAACCTTCGGCATTTCCCTGGAGAGCGTTGCGATGGCAACCGGCCAGAACCCCCGCGAGAGTGAAAAACGATAGAAGTATCTGGGATGTTTTTATCCTGGAGAAGATCTCGAGCATACTACTAGTCTTAAGCAACCCTGGTGCCACAAATGGCGCCCTTCGACTACAGTGTAAGCTTCTGAATTACCCGATGATCCCCGAGCTGGGGCGATCGCAGTGGGGAACCGGAGTGCCTAATGTTTTGACGGTAGCCATAATTTTAAAAGAATGAGCTCCTAGCGCAAAACACACTTGGCCGACTTGGCAGGTGCATTTTCCCAAATGGCGTAGCCCAGCGCACCCATGGAAACTCCTGGTACGGCTACCGATAGCGAATTATGCCCGAGTAAATAGCGTTTCGTCGTCAGTTTCCCGTCCACGAAGAATTGTTCCCGGATCGGATAGCCTGAGAACTCTTTATTCTCTTGCCCAAGCCCTCCCCCTTCGGGTTTGACAACAACCATTTTCATTTGCCGAATCAAAGGGGGGCCTTCGGCAAAGTGCTGAGCAGTAAGCTCCACGTCAATCCAAGAGACGATCTCCATCTTGGCACTTTCATCGTAATGGCATCGGTATTTGATTGTGCTGTCGGCGCGCGCAGTTTGGGTTCCTGTCAAAAGAACCACTGCGAAAATCCCGTTCAATGGAAATAAATAATCAGTTAGCTTCATAGAGCACCTCTCTAAGAGAGACTTCTCCCTCTTGCGTAGAATTTTCGCAATCCCTTAGGACTAAAAACCGGTTTCCATCGTTGAAACCAAGGAAGTGCGCAGGGGCATTGGTAAGAGGTCCCTTGGGAATTTGTGCGTCGACGTATCGAGCGTCGTCGGGGAGGGAGAAAGCCACGCACCGGATCCCAAAGGTAGAAGGCCGCCGAAGGAAACCGGGCCGGACTTTCCCCCTGTTAATCCCTGAACTCAGTTGGGTTTAACTCGTAGCGTGTTTTGGCCGCGCTCCCTGTGCGGGCCACTGTGCCGGATCGCATTTCCGCGTGAAGGGCGCGAAGTGCCGTACGCGACGAAACGCCGAGGACTCGACTTGCCTCTGCTAAGGAGAATGTGCCTTTGGGAAATGAACGACGAAGCTCTTCTAGCCACACCCATTCCCGCGTCACTGGCGTACGTTCCGTAGGGACATCGATGCAAAATGGCCGAGCCGAAGTAAGCACATAGTGCTCTGCGCATGCGATGATCTTTACCGGGAATCGATGCGTCGCAATCCAGCGGCGTAATTGCTGAAGAGCAAAATGGACGCGTTGATCGGAGGATATGAGGTTGTAGTGCTCGTCGGGATAGAGACGAAAATGCAATGTCTCAAGTCTTAAGGGGCGAAAAAAATCGGACGCAAGCGCCAAAGCAAGACGATGCATTAAGCTCCCCGGCTTAAATTTTCCCCCTCCTGTGCGCAGATCCCAAACACCGGCCACCTTCCCTCTCGGACCAAGACACCAGCGATAACTCTCCGGTAACCTTTTCGGTTTCCAAAGTTGCAGC
>JAHFAF010000109.1 GCA_023250715.1 Pseudobdellovibrionaceae bacterium
CAAAGCTCATCCAGAGGCGTGCCTTCGGATATAAGAGCTTTCAAAACTATAGGCTCAGACTCCTAAGTGCCTGTGCTTGATTTATTTTTTACGCTTACCCACTCTGGAATGAGAAGAACCGAAATTTGAAAGCCAGGTCAGCCGCTTTAGGATTGGGTTTCCGGTGAAATCTACTGTCCGAAACTTGGGACTGTCCAACTTTTGGGACAGTATGGGTCCGCACGGGGTCGAACCGTGGACCTCTACCATGTCAAGGTAGCGCTCTAACCAACTGAGCTACGAACCCAATCAATCGCGGATCTCGCGTCTCACTTTGCCCAATTCCAGCGCGCTGTCGCGCTCATACTATAGACACGGTCGCCTTGCGGCTCCCTTGGGCCAACTGAGCTACGAACCCAAGTTTTCAAACCACCCTGTAGCAGGCACGCAATATAGAAAAGGGCTAGGTGGTTGAAAAGCTTAAAATTGCGGTGTTAAATGTAGGGCTCAACGCGGAGGACGTATGGGCGACCTAATCACTCACCTGAATGACCAGAGTTTCATCGATAATGTGGAAAAGAACCCTGCCCCCATCCTTGTGGATTTTTGGGCGGAATGGTGCATGCCCTGCCGGGCTCTTGCCCCTGTGTTGGAAGAGCTTTCACAGGAGTTTCAAGGCAAAGTTCGCTTTGCCAAAGTGAATGTCGATGAATGTAGAGACGTGCCTGCGAAGTTTGGAATTCGGGGAATTCCCACTCTGATTCTCTTCCAGGACGGAAAAAAGGTGAATGAACTCGTAGGTAATCAGCCGAAGGATAAAATTCGGGCGATGCTCACCAAGGCTTCTTCTTAAGCATTCAGATATTCGAAGTTTTCTTCTTCTCTGGAGAGATAAGGCGCCCAAACGGGCGGCGCCATTTTCATGCGGATGGCCCCCATCATGCCGGGGAGCCAATGAGGAGCAACGGGAATTCGAAGCAGACGAAAGCCCGCCTCTTCGGGACTCCTGTCACTTTTCTTCTGATTACATCGCACACAGGCCGCGACAATATTTTCCCAAGTCTTCTTCCCTCCGCGTACGACGGGCTTCACGTGATCTAAAGTCAGCTCCCGTTCGGCAAAACGCTTATGGCAGTACTGGCAGCGGTACTCGTCCCGCACGTAGATATTCGCGCGAGAAAAGCGGATGACCGGCATCTTCCTCTTCAAGTTCACCCAACGACGCAGTTTAATTACGGCCGGCACCTTGAATCGGGTGGAAACGGTGGCGACACACTCATGGTACTCTTCCAAAATCTCTACTTTCTGTTGAAAAACGAGCGTGAAAGCGCGCTGCCAAGAGACCACACGTAAAGGCTCAAATCCGGCGTTAAGTAAGAGTACAGTTGGCATGGATAATTGGCCTAACATCCTCATTCTAAAAAAAGTCAGTGAAATGGCAAACTGGATTTTAATTGCACCAAGTCTCCCATCATAAAGCCCTGGGACTCTAGTGCCGGTAACTCCGCATTTGCTGTCTCTTGTTTCCCCACACTCACCCGCTCTCCTGCAGTCAGGACCTTTACCTCTCCCAACGGAACTCGCATCGAAAGCTCAGGGACACCGGAAAAACCATTCATTACCGGAAGCACTCGGTAAACGGTTAGTATATCTCCCTCGCGAAGACCATCCTTCGTGCCCATATCAAAATAGAAGTCTTTCGTCGGTAGCGGCTCTTTCGAGCTCATTCGGAGTCGGCGAGTCACGTTAACTATGCCCGCACCAAAACTCTCGTAGCTTAGGAGAAGGAGGAATATGCAACTAAGACATCTCACATTCTACTTTTCGGAAGAATGTGAAGAGACCTTCACATTTTTTGGCGTTTCAACTCTTGCAGTGCGTTATATATTTCCTTCGAGGCAACTCCAAAGCGTGCCCCCACCGCTTTCGCCCAATCCTTTTCACTGGCTAACCTTAAGCGGATCTCTTCCTCCCAGGCCTCGGGTGTCGCCTGTGCGCTCGCACCGGGGTTGAGGAGAAGCGTATATTCCCCTCGCTCTTGAAGCCCTTCCGGCTCCAACTTCACAAGTGGCAATACTTGGTATTCCTCGAAGGTTTTGGTCATCTCGCGCCCCCAACAAAGTTTTCCGTCGGGAAAACCGGCTTTGAGTTGGCGCGCCGTTTCCCTGACGCGCTGAGGAGACTCTAGGAAGCAACTCAACATTCGGTGCTTTTGGATCGTTTCCACCAGACGCTTCGCTTCGCCCTGTGCCGTAGGCCAAAACCCATAAAATACAAACGGAACGACATCCCACCCAGAAACCGATAGCAGTGCCGTTACGCTAGAAGCGCCAGGGATTGGATAGACCTCCACACCCAATTCCCGTGCCTTATCGACTAGTAATGCACCAGGATCGGAGATAGCGGGCGTGCCCCGGTCCGAGACGAGCCCAAGATCCTCTCCTTCTTGAAGGAGCGAGATCGCCTTATTGGTTGCCTCCTTCATATTGTGACTCGCGTATGAATGAAGTTTCTTCGACTTTGGATCTATCCCGTGGAGCTCGAGAAGCTTTGCAATCTCTCGCGTGTCTTCCGCATAAATGTGGTTCAAGCCCTTGAAAATTTCTAACGCACGCAGAGTAAGATCGAGACGATTCCCGATTGGAGTCGCGATAATATACAGCTTCGCCATAGCTTTGTTATACTAGTCATTGCGAGCGAAGCGAAGCAACCTCACTGCTCAAGGAATGACCATGAGTTTGCTTCTCCTAGCAGGCTCGCAATTACGATGAGGGAGGCGTTATGATTTTGCGCGCTAAGCAAGATGGCAACGTCCTATTATTCGAGCTTGAGGGGCACCTCGATTTCGAAACGACCCAACAATTCGAAGGCACCTGCACGGCGATGATAGAACGTGCGCCGGATTCGAGGGTAATCTTCAATCTGGAAAAACTCCGCTTCGTCGGCTCGAGCGGAATTAACCAGTTCATCAAGATCATGAAAACTTTCAACGGACTCGATACCAAGCCCCGACTTTGTTACGTCTCTTCCGAGTTCGAGAAGATGTTCCGCGCTTATCAGACCACACGTAACCCGTTCGAAATTGTAGAGAGCGAAGTCCTAGCACGGGCAAGCTTCGATCTTCCCGTGCAGCCCAAAAAGCCGGGTAGAAAAAAGTCAGGCCAGGCGTAAAGCTTTCATTCGAACTCCAAAAATTTCCGGCCACCAACCCAATAGCCAAAATCCCCACACTGGCGGTTGTCCTATCACTTCGATCAATTCCACCCTTACCTGACAGCGCTGAGCCTCCGCCCAGCGGAGTATCCTCGCCCGCTTAAAAGGAGAAAGGGTGTGTCGCGGAAGGTAGGCGCTCGTAACCCGCCCTCGCACCTCGAGGACGATCAAGGAATGTCCATCCTTTGCGACGATATCGATCTCTCCTCCACGCCACTTCAAATTGCGCGAAAGGATCCTCCAGCCACGTCGCCGGCAGTAGGCAAGAGCACATTGCTCAAACCGGCGTCCAAGAGAAACTTTTTCGGTGAAGGGGCGTCGGCCCCAGAGCCTGAAGGGCCAAGCGGTGTTCTCGACTTCCATAGCCCTTGTGCTTTGCAAAAGCGTAGCCAGGAAACTTTTCGTCTAGGGCGCACATCCATTTATCCCGATATACTTTCGCGACGATAGAGGCCGCTCCGATGGATACGGAGAGTGAGTCCCCTTTGATGAGACTTTTTTGGGAAACCTTTAAATCAACTTTAGCGCGCCCGTCGATCAACAGAAAATCGGGCAGCGGGTCCAGTTTCTCGACTGCCCTTTTCATGGCAAGCCTCGCCGCCTGATAGATATTGATCGAATCGATCTCATCCACTCCGGCCCAGGCGATGGAAACAGCAAGTGCAGACTCTCGAATAAATACATCGAGTTCGTTTCTACGTTTCGCAGAGAGTACTTTCGAATCATCAATGCCTTTTGGAATTTCGGTACCTTTAGAGAAAATTACTGCGGCGGCAACGACAGGCCCGGCAAGGCACCCCATCCCTACTTCATCGACCCCGGCGACACAGGTATACCCTAGATCCCAGCACTCGGACTCGTGCTGCAATTTTCCCCCACCCACCGAATCAAACTAAGCTTTGGGCTTCTCCTCTTTTTTCTCAGGGACGGCAGGAGCAGCTGTAGCCGGCGCGGCAGCGACCGTTGTCTCGGTTTCCTCGGTAACCATATCGGAAAACCGATCGGCCTCCTTCAAGCGCGCCTTCTTTCCAGCGAGGCTTCGAAGATAATAGAGACGAGAACGGCGGACCTCAGCGGAGGACTCGATATCAATCTTTTCGATAAACGGAGAATGTACGGGGAAGATACGCTCGACCCCGACTCCTTCGGAAATTTTACGAACGGTGAAGGTGGCATTCGAACCCTTACCCGACTTCGGGTGCTTTGAAATTACGACACCTCTAAAAGCCTGGACACGCTCCTTCTCGCCTTCCTTGAGACGGACCGAAACATTCACGCGATCGCCCACGCGAAAATTCGGGCGCTTCTTCAAGTGGGCCTTTTCCAATTTATCGATGATAGAGTTCTGCATGAGACTTATCTCCAAAGGAGGCAATCTAGTGATGGAGACCGGCTCTCGTCAAGGAAAAACCATTAAATTCTGGACTTTAACTCCCTCGCCGAGTAGGCTGCCGGCATCTTTCAGAAGCTACTTTAGGAGGAAACCTTGGGACTAAAAGCGATGTTGCGGGTCCGTCTCTCCCAAGCCGACGCCCACTACGGCGGGAACCTCGTTTCGGGCAGTAAGATGCTGGAATTTTTTGGAGATGTCGCGACCGAGCTCCTCATTCGCCAAGACGGGGACGAAGGGCTCTTTAGGGCCTATTCCAACGTTGAATTCCTAGCCCCAGCTTATGCGGGCGATTATCTGGAAATCGAGGGCGAGATCACAAACGTGGGGAATACCTCCCGGCAGATGAAATTTACTGCGAAAAAGGTAATCGCGCCAGAGCCTGCGATTTCCCCCAGTGCCGCGACAGTATTAAAGGCCCCTATCGTGGTAGCGAGGGCCGAGGGGACCTGTGTGGTGCCCAAGGAGCTGCAGAGGAACGTCTGATGGCGATTACCTACCAACAAGCTGGAGTCGACCCCGAAAAGGCAGCTCAAATCCTGCAAAAGTTTTCCGATTTTTTGAAGACCCGACCCAAGGATCCGGCGGTACTTTCCGGCATCGGCCCCTTCGCCGCTTGTTACTCCCTCAAGGATTTGGTGAATCGCTTCGACGATCCCGTACTGGTCACAAGCTGTGATGGAGTCGGTACGAAAGCCAAGCTTGCACTCGAATGGAATCACTTGGAGGGCTTGGGACAAGATCTCGTTGCGATGAACGTGAATGACATTCTTTGTGCCGGTGGTGAGCCCCTATTTTTTCTGGATTACTACGCGTGCGGAAAACTCTCCGAGACGCAGCTTCTTACTCTTCTTAAGAGTATTCAAAGGGGTTGCGAAATTTCCTCCTGCGCACTCGTTGGGGGAGAGACCGCCGAAATGCCCGGCCTCTACCAGGGCGAGGATTTTGATCTCGCAGGCTTTACGGTCGGAATTGCGGAGAGAAGCAATCTCTTAGGACCGCAGAAAGTGAAAGTGGGCGATCGGCTTTTAGCGCTCGCTTCTTCGGGTTTTCACTCTAACGGTTATTCTCTAGTTAGAAAAATCGTCGAGCGTGAGAAAATTGAGCCCCATGGCACGAGCCCCTTCAATAACCAGACTTGGCGCCAAGCTTTACTCGCCCCCACCACGATCTACGTTCCGGTCCTCAAAGGTATTTTGGCCCAGCTCCACGCGGCCGCTCACATCACGGGAGGAGGCCTTTTTGAGAACCTGCCTCGGGTGCTACCACTTGGCACCATGGCCAAGATATCGTCGACATCTTGGAGAATTTCCGAAATGTTTTTGTGGCTTCAGGAAAAATCCGGCATCACGACTCGAGAGCTACTTTCCACTTTCAACTGTGGCGTGGGAATGATCTTGATTTGCGATGAGTCCACCGCTTCGCAAGTCGTGAATCACCTGGAACGGCAAGGATTGGTTTGCCGGGATATTGGCTCCATCGAGGCGGCAGCTCCCGGAAGCGCACCTTCCGTCACTTGGGAATGAAGCTCGCGGTACTTGCCTCGGGAAGAGGCTCCAACTTCAAAGCGATCGCCTCCGCCGTTAAGTCGGGAAGAATCCCTTCGACAGAAGTGGTCGGCCTACTTTGCAGTCGCGCGGAAGCTCCGGCAATTGGCCTCGCTAAAGAATTAGGTGTGAAATGCTTCGTTCATCCCTATCAAAAAAAGATGGATCGCACGGAGTACGAAATGGGTCTAGTGAAAATTCTCGAGCCGTTGAGGCCCGACTATATTTGCCTCGCCGGCTATATGTTGCTTCTGGGGCCCACTCTTTTAAGAGAGTATCCGAAACGTATTTTGAATATCCACCCCTCACTTCTGCCTGCGTTCAAAGGACTGCACGCCCAACGCCAAGCCCTGGAGGCCGGGGTCGAATGGACTGGCTGCACGGTTCATTGGGTAACGGAAAAAATGGATGCGGGGCCGGCGCTGAAGCAGGCAAAGATCAGAATTGAAAAACAGGACACAGAAGAGAGTTTGAGCCAGAGGTTATTGCCTCTGGAGCATGAAACCTACGTCGAAGCGCTAATGGAGCTTGCCGTAAACCACGTAAGCAAGGGTGGTTAGTAATAAAAGTTTGGTACCAATCATGATCCAAATCATCCGCGGCGGGTGAAGAGGATAGCGGTCCCGAAGTCCTAGACGGTCAATTGGCCCCAAAATACCGTTTCCTCCAGGAATCAAGACTAGCTTAGGTTTTGAGGGCTTCCCCATAAGGGACCCCATACCATATTTCGCGCACTTGATTCAACTCAAGTGAACTAAGGCATCGCCCTCAGTGGTGACTTCATCCCTTTGATTTCGCGTACGTAGAGTGACTCGGAGGGTACCGGAATCTTCCACAAACTCCCCCTCACAATTCAAAACATCGCCGGGAACGGCCATTTTTCGAAAGCGCACCCGAAAATGTCCTAGGCTGTACTTGGGAGAGGGAAACTGGGTCATCAAATAGTCCCCAAGAAAGGCCATCGAAAGCATGCCATGGGCAATGACACCATCCAATCCCTTCGCCTTCGCCACGGCATCGTCCAAATGGATGGGATTGTGATCGCCGGAAGCTTCAGAATAGAGCTTGAGCTGCTCGCGCGTGATGGGAGGACGCTTTTGACTGGGCAGGGTGGTCATGGGGTCTCTTCCTTAATAATAAAGCTAGAGACAATGGCGATTTTCTTAACCCCATTACAGGTCACCGTCGATTCCAACGTAAGAAAGTGAGTCCCTCGCCTTACCCGATGGCTCTTTGTTTGAGTTACTACTCTCGGAGAGTCTCCAATAATCAACGGCTCGAAGAACTCATACGATTGATCGGTATGAAGAACATTTTCCAACTTTAAATTGAGCTTATCGAGCCAAGTAAACTCAGGGTGCCGGTAGATTGTCGCATAGGTCGGAGGGAAGGCCGTGCTCATAGCGCCTACAGCCTTGCGGAATAATTCGACTTGCGCAGACTCGATTTTTCCGTACTCGCGTACGATAGTGTCGTTTGTCGACGACATGGATTTTCCCTTTCTACGCAAATGTAGGTACAATGCGTAAGCAACTGAAGTCAAAAAGAAAGGCTTAACGTGGGCTGGCGTAGTCGCATGGGGTTTCTGCTTTTTGTTTTGTATGTGGTCCTCTTCGTCACTCTTCCCATGGCTTTGCTCGCTGAGCGCGTGGGTTTTTTTCTGGGGTTCGGACTGGCAGCGTCATTCCTATTTTCCCTGAGATTTCATGGTATCGACCGAATCTTGCGCCGGATGCAAGCCCATCGGATCGCCCGATCGCAGGCCCCGATCCTCTTCGCACAAGTACACGAATATGCGAGGCGCTTGCAGATTCCCGTTCCTTGGGTGGCTCGCATTGAAAGTCCCGGCGTAAATATCGCTGCCGTGGCGTTCTCTCCGCGAGAGTGTTGCCTAGTAATTACGGAAGGGGCGCTTCGCCAGTTGAGTCGTGAAGAGCTGGCCGCTTTGGTCGGCCGGCAAATGACATACCTTTGGCAGGGAGAAGTCTACAATGCCACCTGGCTCGGTCAATTTTTAGCGTGCATTGACCTTTTAGTTTCGCCAGGTTCACAACACCACCTTTTGCACACTCGACGTTTCTATCCGTTCAAGGTCTTCATCCGGCAGATTCTTCTCTACCCGCTAACGCTTCTTCCGGCGTTCTTATTGCGAGGAACACAAGAGCCCGTTGATCTCGATCGAAAGGCCGTGCGCCTGACGAGAAGACCGCATGAACTCGCGGAGGCCTATCGAAAGATCGAGGCACTTCAGGAAAGGTTTCCTCTCGCAGCTCCGTTTAGTGTGCGCCATCTTTTCCTTCTCCCTCCGCCTACCTTGGATCCGCTCGGTCGCCTCTTTTTCGATGCGGAACCATTACTTCCTAGAATTCAGTCTCTAGGTGAATTTTCGAAAAATATTTCTCTCGTTCCCGCATGACCTCTTCACTTGGCATTTATACGTTATTAATCTTTCTGACGGCACTTTTCGGTGGCGTTGTCCCCTTGATTATTCCGAACTTGCATGAGAATCGCCTGAAACTTTTCGTTTGCCTGGGCGCAGGGCTACTTCTGGGAATGGGTTTAGTGCACATGCTGCCGGAAGCCGCGAAACTCATCCCCGGCACTTTCGGGACTTGGTTTTTAATGGGCTTTCTACTTCTTTTGATCCTAGAGCGGTTCTTGATGGTCCATCCTTGCGAAGAACATGGCTGCAGCTACCACACGATAGGGCTCACGGCTTTTGTCGGCTTGACCGTGCACGGAATTATCGAAGGCTTCGCCTTGGCGTCGAGCCTCCTAGTTGGAAATATCGGTCTATTTGTATTGTTCGCGATTCTTTCGCATAAGGCGCCACAAGGATTTGCACTCACCACCATCTTAAAACTGGCGCACAAAACTAGAAAACAGATTCTCTTATTTGTTATTGGGGTTGCTCTATCGGGACCGCTGGGAGTTTTATTGGCTTATTCCATTTTACAAGCGGACAAGCTTCCCAGCGCCGCAGGAGTTCTTCTCGCCATTTCGGCAGGAACATTTCTCTATATCGGGGCATGCGATCTCCTGCCGGAGCTCCACCGCAACGACGACGAAAAAATGAAAAGGCTCGCCGCCTTTCTCTTGGGAATCCTAATTTCCATAGCTAGCGGCCACTTTATGGGCGAGCACTAGATCACTTGCGATGAGTTTGCTTCGTCGCTACGCTCCTCGCAACAACGGGCTTTAGTTGGATTCGGTGGTGGGGAGACGCTCTTTTGAGAGTTTGGCGATTTTGCTCTCGATTTTTTTGGCCATGTCCTTGTCCTTCTTTTCGGAAAGTGCGACGGCCTTTTTGTAGGACTCGGCGGCCTTGGTCAGTTCTTTTTTTGAACTATAGGCATCCCCTAGGTGATCGAGAATGATGGGCTCTTCGGGTTGTAACTTCAGAGCTTTTTCAAGTGTCGCGATGGCTTCGTCCACTTTTCCCTGCCGGAATTGAATCCAGCCCAGGGAATCTTCGATATAGCCGTCCTCAGGCCGCAAGGTGAGTGCTTTTTCAACGAGCTTCTCCGCTTCCTCGAGATTTGTTCCCATTTCCGCGTAGGTGTACCCCAGGAAATTCAAGGCATGGGCATTATTGGGATTGGCCTCGAGAATCTTTTTCATGTTCTCTATCGCCTTATTCCTATCGCCCTGTTTATCGAGGAGAGCGCCTTGGAAGTAGAGTAGCTTTTCGTCCTTCGGAAATTTCTTAATAGCCTGCCCAATCACGGTCATCGCTTTCTTATAATCCTTCTGAGACTCGTAAAAGGAGGCCTCCATATCGTAGAACTCAGCGACATCGGGGGCCTGACTAACCAATTTCTCCGCGAATTTCTGCCCATCCTTTAGCTTGCCCTGCTCCTTAAGAACGAAGCCAACGTGCAACATCGATTCACGGTAAAAGCTCGAGTCCTTGGTAACCTTCTTGAATTCCGCAATCGCCTTATCGTATTGCTTCATCTCCTCGAGAACAGCGGCCTGATAAAAACGCACATTGTCCGCATCGGGCTGCTCTTTCAAAATCGTTTTGAATCGGTCCAAAGCCTTGTCGAACTGCTTTGTCTCAAAATAGATGAGAGCGATCTTCACCCGGGCGCCATAATCATCCGGCTCGGCCTGCTCATACTCAAGGAGTTGAGAGAGTGCTTTATCCAATTCATTCTTCTGCAAGTAGAGTTGGGCAAGACGTTTGTTGAAGCGTCCCGTTCCCTGAATTCGCCCATAGACCTTGATCGCTTCGTCAAACTCACCCAGCCGTTCATGCAGGAGCCCTAGCGCCGTTCCAGCCTCTACGAAGGAGGGGCGCATCGCTAGACATTTATCGAGATCCGCCTTGGCTTTTTTCGCATCATCCATCTCGAGATAGATTTTCGCGCGATAGAAATAGGCCATGTAATTTTCTGGGTTGGCCTCAATTGCCTTCGCGAGAGTCTTCGTTCCTTCCTCTAGCTGACCGCTCTCGGCTTCCAAAATTCCCAAGAGTAATGGCGCCTTCTGGTTATCCGAATCGATTTCTAAAATTTTTCGGTATTGCTCCTTCGCCTCGTCGTATCGTTTCACGGAAGCAAGAACGCCACCCAATGTCGCACGGTACTCGACGTTCATCGGCTCTTTTGCCACAGCCTTATTGGCCACAACTTCAGCTTTCTCGAACTCATTAAGACGCAAATAAACTTCGGCGAGCTGGTGATTTAAAAGAGCATTATCGGGATTGCTTTTAAGCGCCTGCTCGAGAACAGGGGCGGCTTCCTCGAATTTTCCATCGAGGACCTTCTCACGCCCCTTCATGTACAGAAGATTTGCGGCTTCGTCGTCGACAGACTCCGGAGCAGGAGTCTCGGCGGCTACTAAAGTGTTTGCCAGAAGCAGAATCAGAACAAGCCAATGGACGCTAGGCATAAAACCCTCCACCTTCCCTTAGGGTACGTATCGACATTCTTGAAGGGATAGTTGAGTGTTAACGGCGAAAGAAATTCAAGGGGTTGTAGCTTTTTAGAAGGCTCTTAGCCAAGACCGGTTTTGCGACGCTAAACACGGAAAAATTGGGATCGAGGGATTTAGCCACCCCTTCTATCAACAAACAGGAACGCATCATCATAACGTAGCGATTGGGAATGTAGATCCCATGATTGCGGGCGATTCCCAGAAGGCGATTCACCATCTGATCCATACGAAGCTTGGCTAGTCCGGTGGATTTTACTTCGTCGAGGAGCTTGTTGATGTCTTTATCGAACTTGGCGTAATCCGTTTTTGGACCAGGGGTACCTAGATCAAAGAGGGTTTTTGCCAACTGTTTTCGATCGCGCTGGAGAACAGCCATGAGCACGCGGATAAATTTTCTTTTGTCT
Organism: Pseudobdellovibrionaceae bacterium; assembly: GCA_023250715.1. GTDB lineage: Bacteria > Bdellovibrionota > FAC87 > UBA2466 > UBA2466 > JAHFAF01. Next base: position 11,475 of record JAHFAF010000109.1, read on the forward strand.
GCCGGCTGTAGCTGCCCAACTAGCCCTAGGTCGATGAAACCAATTCTTCCCTCCTCCTCCAGAAAGAAGAGATTTCCTGCATGAGGATCGGCGTGAAAAAATCCATGATCGAAAATCTGCTCCAAGACCGCCGTCACAGTCTGTGTCGCTACTTTCCTCGCAACGGTACTGCCCTTTTTCAGATCCGCCACCTTCTTTCCATGCAGAGGCTCGAGGGCAATCACTCTTTCGGTGGTGAGATCCGGAAAATAACGAGGGAAGACGATATCGGAGCTTGAAAACAGCTTGAAATAGTTTTGGTGAAAGCGATCGATGTTCTTCGCCTCTTCTCGGTAATCGATCTCCATGAGCGTTGCCTTTTTGAAGTCTTCATACATCTGAAGCAGATTCAATTTAGGATAGAGAAAATGCATCGGCCACATCAACCCCTCGAGAAGCTGAAGATCTAGACGGACCGCCGAGCGGACTCCGGTCTTTTGAACCTTG
>JAHFAF010000110.1 GCA_023250715.1 Pseudobdellovibrionaceae bacterium
GAGAGAGACGGGGGTGGATCGCCCATAAGCGCAAAACAGGAAAAAAAACACGGTAACGCATAACTGAGCCAGGAGGAGCCTGTGCATCCTAAAGAACGCGATGAGTTTTCGGGGCATGGGGGAATTTTACCCTTAATCCCAGGGACTAGCGAGTTTTTGGGCTATTCTTTGGGCTATTCTAATGAACCGCTACGGATTGAATTTCACTTTGAGTGAGTAGTCTGTGCGGTTGACGATGTTGTTCGTGCCGGAATCTTGTGTGGGGCCGGAGCGTCCATTTTGGGCGTCGACAAAGTCGCCCATCTTGACCGGAATTTCAGCGGGTGGAGTAAATGTGGTGCGGACGGTCCCGAGAGTATCGCGGCCGGCATTGCCCCCGGACTCCCCTCCAGAGGACACCACGACAAAACTGTCAAAGGTGTTATCCGAGACTCTTCCATTATCCGCAACGCTAGCGACTTCGCGGCCGGAAACGTCCGTAACATTTCCGCCCGCCCATTGTTGGGAGGTACCAATGTCGAGTGAGGGCATTCCGTCGGGAGCCACATGCAGTGCCCCTTCCGTGACGGTGATGTTTTCGGGGGCGCTTCCTGGGGGGGTAACGACGAAAAATTCCGTACCACGCACCGCGAGAACGGAAGTCCGCGTCCTAAAATTAAAGCGGCCCTTTTTTTCCAAGCGTTTATTGACGAGGCTTCTTATAGTTCCCAGGTCAGAGCCGACTTCAATTTGCCTGCCGTCCCTACTTTTCAAATCGTATTTCTTTACCTCGAAATTCGACGAGGGGCTCAAGTCGACGACGGTCTGATCTTTCATCAGGAGTTTCACTCGGCCATTTGGGGCGGTCTCGATCTTGTCCCCTTCGTTTATGCCGGCGCCCACGCTGAGGGGTTTCGCATTGAGAGTGGCTACTCCACTCAAGGAGGCAACGGTGCCGATCGCATCGGCAAAGGAAAGCGCGGGGAGAAAACTGATCAAAAAAAGGGAGTAAGACCTGAGATGAAGCATTGATTAAAATGGTAGCTCGGTTAAAATTTCGTGTAAAGGAAACCCTTGCGCGTCAAAGATAAGATCTTAATCTTCCTAGCTACGATGCGGTGTGCACTTTCTTTCGCCATGCCGAATGCGATTGAGCCATCGTATTTAGAAGCCGTTGTTCAATTTCAGAGTAAGCAATTTACACAGGCTCTTTCCACCTTGAAGCCACTTCTTGAAAAATATCCCAACGAGGTGAAGCTTCATGAGCTCGAAGCGCTTGCCGCCAAAGGGGCCGGTCAGACGGCGCGGGCGAAAGGGATCTATCAGAAACTTCTCACCACTCAGCCTGCGCGTGGCCCTTATCTCTATTCCTTGGGAACTCTGGCGTATCAGGCGAAGCAGGTCGTCGAGGCGAAAAAATATTTTCAGCAATGCCTGCAGGAGCCTTTTAACGTCGAGGGGGCGCACTTTTTTCTGGGTAAAATCGATTTCGAGGACAAGAAATTCGGACCCGCGAAGGATCACTTCCTTTGGGTGACAAAATCCAGAGTCGAGGATTTAAAGCCGGTGACACTGGTTTACCTCGGACAAATCGCGGCCTCGGGCGGCAAGTCCGGCCTTGCGGCGAAGTACCTCGTCCAGGCGAGGGGGCTTGCGGCCGAGCAATTGAAGGATGAAAGGCGTTCACCGGAATCGAGGGAGCTTGCAAGCCAGGTGGTTTCTTCCGTAGATCAAAGTTTGGCCGGGCTTGCCCGAGGTGGAGTCTTCGGGGCTATCTCCTTGGTGAGTGGCTTTGATTCGAATGTACTGCTTTCTCCGGCAGGGGGGACGAATCCGGATGGCTCTTCGAATCTTGGATCCTGGGTCGAGACGCTGATGCCAGAAGTCGGCTATGGGACATCTCCCTTGAAAGCCTGGCAAACGACGGCCCAGTACCGCGGGGCTTTCAATTACAATTTTAATTCCGGGACAAAGACGGGAAATTACGCCGTCAATCAGCTTGGGGTGAGCGTAGGAAGGGGAATCTCAAGCCCGTGGAGTGTTGGGGGGAAGTTAGAGCTTGTCTCCATTTTTCAAAATACGGGGAGCGAGTATGAGAACTATTCCCTTCAAGCGAATATCGGGCCTACGTTTCGAACTGGGGTAAGTAAGGAGTGGGTGGCTGGAGGCGAGCTTCTATTTTCCCCGCATAACAATTATCGAGACAGTCAGTTCTCCTACGCTTTAAGGAGAACGGGGCTCGATGAAGGGACGAGATTGTATTTGCGGCAGGAGAGTCGTGACAAATATTGGAATCCCGAAATTTCTCTCAATCAATCTTTCAGCCACACGGTCGGAGATGAGTTCCGTTACATGGGCTTCGGGCTTGAAGCAAGCGATCGCTTGTTATTGACAGACCAATGGACCTTAGGGGCGACACTGGGAGGCCGCTATCTAGCTTATTCTTCTCGTCCCATTAAGAAACGCTTTGATACTCAGGCCTACTTGAGCCTCTCCGGTACCTACGCATGGACGCGGGACGTTCGATTGGGTTCCTCTGTTTTCTATTTCGCCAATCTCTCCAATATAGACGATGTCTACGACTACAACCGTCTCGTCGGAAATGTGTCGCTTAGTTATTTGTTTTAGGGATTCAAATTGCATGGCATCCACTCTCCTTGGGATTTTTTTGGGAATTTGGTTCACGCCGGGGAATTTCGCCTTCGCTAGAAATACGGCGGTAATGGATTGCCATTGGGGAAAAATAGCGGACGAGCCCGACAACCTTTCCAGGATTGCTCTTGGCAAAATGTCGCTACGAAGCGCGAAAACGACTTCCGAGGCGAAAGCGGTCTATACCAAGTGGGTTCGTCAGGCCGCGGCCTACGTGGTCGGATTGGAAGGTCCCGCAATACTTCGTGCAAATGTTTACGAAGAGTTATGCAAGGAGATTCAAAAGAGAAGTCAGCGAATGAATTTCGAGCCAGGCGTGGAAAGGGTTACCTGGGATTATCGTCGTATCACGCTTCCCTCTGGTGTGGAATTTTTCGTGGGGAGTAAGGGGTTTTTCTTTGAGATACGGCCGGACGGCCGTTGCTTTAGCGGAAGACTTTCTTGGTCGGGAGAAGGAGAATCTCCCTTCTTGAGACCGGACTGGCTGCCTCCCTACGACGAATCTGGAAATCCTACGGAGCCAATAGAGTCGCGCGCGCTTGTGGAGTGAGCCATCCGACGTGTTTACCTTCCGAATACATGTGCCGTGGGCATAACCTTTGCTCCACCTCCTGAGATCTAGGCTGTGGGCTGCGATCGAGGGCGAAAGTGTCATTTGGGCAAAAGCTATTTTGGTTTCTGGTCACCTTCGGCCTTGCCTTGTCCGCGCAAGGCGGGAAAGACGATGTAGAAGTTATCACCGATTTTGACTTCCTTCGGGAGCCCAGCCCCTGTTTCACTGTGGCGCGGGCGGCTTCCTTTCCCATCCAGTTCGACTTTATGGTCGAGCACCTGCCCGAAGAAGTGGCGGACTGGCATTTGCGAACCATTCAAGAGATCGATTCTTTTTTTCCGGGGCTTAGAAAGCCTGATTACACCATGCACGCGAAAGTGTATGAGGTGCACCCCGGCGGCTCCGTGAATGCGAGCCCAAGAACAAATGAAATGGAGCTGGATGTAGAGGGGGTCAATTCCCGCGTCGCCGACCGCAGGCTTATCAACACGGGAACGGCTCATGAGTACGGGCATCACCTTTATCATTTGAATATCGGGAAAAAACTATGGGCTCACCCGAAATATCAAATGAAGGAAGAGGAACATTATCAGCTAAGGCAGGAAGTCTATCGCATGCGGGAAGAGGATGATCGTCTCGCTTCCAAATATTATCGATTCTCCTCCGTGGATGTCTCGACAGAAAAGGCACAGGCGCTTGACGCGTGGAAGGCGCTCCGGGCGAAGCGGGAGGAAAAAGAAAAAAAATCGCGCGCGATGGACCAATGGGGCGCCTTTTGGGAAACCCATCCAGGGGATGCGATGGGAGAGCTCCTATCGGATCTCGTGGCGGTCCTTCATCAGCGTGATCTTCGAGCCGTTAGAACCCATTTGGGAGAGTCAAAGGACGTCAATGCACGCGATTTCTCTGATGTGAATCCATCACAAGGTTGGAATAAAAATGAAGTCCACGCGCTTTATGGGCCGGCCCGATCATTTTTGGGAAAGTATTTGGCGAAGAACGACTTTTACCGAGGGAAAGAAGAGATCTTGGTAGGAAAAGTCCTGGACGCCATGGCTGCGGAGCTAGCTGATCTCTACGCAACACGAGAGCTAGATGCGAAGTACGTAAATGGAAAACATGATTTCGATCTTTCCCCCGAAATCTTAAATCAGCGCCTCATCCGGCACCTGGAAACTCACTTGTGAACGGGCAACCAACGTAGGTAGATATGGATGGTGTGTTCGCCGTCTGTATTGAAGGGTGTCGCCTCGGGGAGGAGCGTAAGCTGGCTCTCCTCGCTGGGAGAGTTCATCCAGCTCTGCAATTTCACGAAAAACTTATGCCTCGTAAGAGAAGCGGGCGGGAATTCATTATTGATCCGGTACGACCTTGCCAGAGAAAGGGAGTCCGAATCAAATTCTCGAGGCTGTACCGTTTCATCCCGTTTTCCACGTCCCGAGACTAGGGTGTTCGTTGCCCGCACGTACGTACGGTAAGCAAAGTCTCCCGTGGTTGCGTTTTTGTATGAGGTCAGGGGTTTCCCCCAGTGCGTTCCCACCGTGTGCGTCCCAGAGAGGTCGACTCGCGCAACGACGTGCGCTTCGTCTTCTTCGTGCTTCAATTCGTAATGAATTTTGGCAGGATAAACGACCCGGGTAACCTGAAAGATCCACCCCTTCTCATGCTCCAAGAACGCAAGGATGGAGCAGCGAGCGGCCTGGGAGGTTTCACGATCCCGGGTAATAACCAAGGGGCCCTTCCCCAGCTTTACAATTATCTTGGTAAAAGTGGGTTCGATTTCTATCGACGTGACATCGGGACAAGCCCCACCGCGAGTTTGTATGGTCCAATCTTTTTCCGGAACCAAACTGAAAAAACTCGGTTTCGAGCGCGCGGCCGGCTCTGAGGCGAACGAACTCAGGCTAAAAGCGATTACTGCACCAACGGAAATCGAAAGGAAAAAATGCGACAAAGTGGCCTCCAGGGGCGGCATGTTAGAGAAATGCGCAAACGAAAACAAGAGACGTTTTTTGTCACTCTGGTCTCAGATTCTTCTGGGCTCCGACGATACTGCGCTTCTGATCTTCTAAGTCTCTCGTGTCGATTTTGAGGATTTGCTGCATAGCCAATAGCTCGAGTCGGAGGTCATTGAGTGTGGCCTTGAGGCGCTTGTTCTCCTCAGTTACGTCCTTCGCGTTGAGAAACTCGCTCGAGGCCTGAAGCCGCTTCGCCTTCTCCTGCGTAGCGCGCGATTCCATCTCCAATTTTACAGACGCGCCCCAAGGCCCCGCGAAACTATGAGTCGCGAAGACTAGCGAAAACAAGAGGAAAGGAAATGACTTCATTCGGTCTCCTAATTAAAAGGCGGGAGCTTCACTCCCGCGATAGTTTGAACCCAATGGAAATTGCCGGCGCCCCTAACTCTTCATTGTTGAAGGTCACCGATGACCGATTCGAAGGATCGGCGGTAAGGATTGCTCCTAGGGAGAAAACAATAGTCGGAATAGCGCTAGAGGTAGCCGAATTGCTCAAGAAAAAGGTTTCGTTAATGGGGGATAGGTCCAATTTCTTGGAAAAAGTTCCGGTCTCATCGACAGAGTAATTGGCGGAAAGCATTGTTTGAATTTTTGGATGATCTCTCTCGGGCGCTACTGCCCCGATCATTTTGCCAATAGCCTTTAGCTCTTCATCGCTCGGTCGGAAGGTTGCTGTAGTCCCCATTGCGAAACGAATAGTTGCTTTGGTGCCTGCGCTCACTGCGTGTTTGGCTCGAAGTTGAGCGGTCTGGATCTCGATTCGATAGCCCACTGGAATAACAAGGGGAACTTTGAGCGTGCAGTTTTTGGTCGAGGAAAGGCTTGTTCCACTCAACGATAAATCCGAATAAACCACTTGGATTTCATTCCGAGGAGTCAAGGACACCTCGAACGAATCTTTCTTGGGGCAGCCGTCGCCTGTGAAGGTTACGCTCCCTAACAGCACAGCCTCTCCAAAGGCGAATGAGGAGCAGATAAGAGAAATAAGAAACAATTTAGACGTAGTTCCGAACGCCAACGTGCCCTCCAATGAATTGAAACGGAGTGGACTTATACATAGGACACGGTTTTGGATCAAGTGCCCATTTTTGTCACTGGGTTCGCAAAAGAGTGAACGAAATCTAATTGAAAAGCAAGGATCGGATGAGCCTCCGAACGGAGGGTGCTACCGTCCCCATGAAAAGAGAGGTTCAATCAAATGTCGAGAAACCTGAAGCGGGCGGAAATATTGTTGATGAAATCTAATGTTGTTATTGCAGTCTGTCTTTGTATTGTTTTTATAAGTTTTATTATCTACCCATCGGCTAATGCTGACGACACTAATTCTGAAGCTGATAAGCCGGAAATGAACTCGCAGGAAATATTAGACCTGGAATATAGAAAACTGGAAGTTTCTGGTGAGCTTGAGTCAAAACAGTTCTTCGTCATGCGATTGAAAAAAATTAGTTCCGATACCGGAAGCCGCTGGGGCAAATACCTTCGCCTAGAGTTGGAAGAGCTGTCTAAAATCGAAACTGAGTTGGAAAACATCAACTCTGAATTGACTGACCTCTATGAAGAAAGATTGGTAAACGGATATCCCGCGAAGTTGCCGACAGTATGCCCGCTCAATGACTATTTCACTATATCTGACAAGCCTATTGCCCTTACGAGACTTACGCGAGCCATTACCTATCGCCAGTGGGAAAAATACTACGAATTTGTAAAGGACGACCCAAGCATGATCGAAACGCTGGTGTTTATGGCCAGATGCAAATTTCTTCCTCAGAACATTATCGCAGATGCGGTTGCAAGATCAGCAAGTCCATTTAACCCGTTTGTAGAAAAAAGCGACGGCCCCAACTGGAACCCACCCCAAAGAGCCACCGCTCTTAACGTTGCTGCAAAATGGGGAAACATTGAAATGGCAAAAGAAATTATTAAACGGGGACGAACCGAAGAAAAATTCAAGGAGTACTTTGATCCGTCGGTTAATAGGTATGTCGGCAAGTACTTTTATTCTGTGGAGGAGCGCCGAGAAGGACAGTACAATTATATTCCAAAGACATTAGCTATTCCTCTTATTGGCTTGTATCAATTTAACTTCTCTGCGGCTGGAGGGATATATGCGCGGTCTGTCCCGGAGAGCGCGATGTGGAATTGTCGCGTCGAGTTTCTTAAGTATTTTATCGATGACTTTAAAGACGTCCTACCAGGTTTTGATCTCAAAAAAGCCCTCCGTGCGCAGTTTGAAGACATTGAGCCATTCTTTGTTAATGAGCATAAGAGAGTAGATCGGCTTTTTTGGTCACAAGTGCATACGAATGAAGAGGGCTGTACAGCAGGGAACTGGGAGAGAAAATTTGCTCAAATGCGTACTCTTCTAAATTGATGCCGCCCAAGGATTAGGCTTCGTGGACGACCTGCTGGGGGAAGGGGATCTCGATCTTCTCTTTTTCGAAACGGGAATGCAGGGCTTTAATGAACTCGTGTTTTAAAAGGCCGGAATCGGGGTAGCTCTTTGCCCTTAATGTTACGTTGAAGTCGATGCTGGAGGGGCCGAAGGTATGGAAGCGCACGGTGGGTTTGAAATCGGGCACTCCGCCGGGTGTCCTTCTCATTATTTCGGTCGCCACTTCGATTGCCACCCCCTCCACCTTCGCCAGATCGCTATCGTACGCCACACCAAGACTCACCGGGACTGCAGTGTCCTCCGTAGGGAAATTAAAATTAACCAGAATAGACGAGGAGAGTTTCGAGTTCGGGATCACTGCTGTATTGCCAGAGGAGGAATCCACATGCGAGCTTCGCCATCCGATTTTTCGTACGGTTCCCTCGATTGTTCCGCCGTCCAGGCGAATGAAATCCCCCTGACGGATGGGCTTGTCTATTAAGATATAGATCCCGCTAAAGAAATTTCCCAACGTATCTTGCAGTGCAAGAGCCACCGCAATCGAGCCCACACCTAAGGATGCGAGAAAGGGCGTGATGGAAACGCCTAGAATATCCAGCACGATCAAAAGGGTGAGCGACATCAATAGGGCGCGGCTCAATGTCAAAAGCAATGTCCGCGTGCTCGGGCCCATCGCCTTAATGGGCTTCCAAAATTCGAGAGTAACGGTGAGGAGGCGGTTCACCATCCAGAGAAGCGATAAGACGAGAAAAAGTTTAGTCGCGACCGGAATCGCCGGGTGGCTTCTTAAGCTTTCCGGCGTCAGTTGAATTCCGAAAGAGAAGGCCACCAACAAAAGAATGGCGTTCAGCGGCGGGCGCAATTGGTTTAAGACGATCTCATCCCAAGGGCGCTCGCTCCTTCGCGTCCAATGCAAAAAACGAGACCAGGCGATCCTCTTTACAAAAAGAAGAAAAGTCGCCACCAATATGCCCAGAGTGGCTGCGACTAGATATTGTTTAAAGTCCGACCAATTCTCAAAGAGATCCATCAAGCCCGACCTTTTAACATCCCTCTCCAGTACAGAAAAGGCAGGAGATACTTTTTTAATTGGTACATAGACCATCGTTCTTTCGATTGATCGAAAGGGAAGGTTTCCCTGGGATTCCCATCGTAATCAAACTCGGCGAGGATGAGCTTTCCGTACCCGGTCACCAGGGGACAGGAGGTGTAGCCGTCGTACCGGCCATCTAAAACGGCCCCCTTTCGCCAAGCTAAGAGGTTTCTCACGAGGACGGGAGTTTGCTTGCGCACGGCGGCCCCTGTTTTTGAAGTGGGGAGGCTGCTGACGTCGCCTAGGCTGAAGATATCGGGATAGCGTAGGTGCTGAAGGGTATGCTTATCGACTTCCACCCAACCGGATGTGGCGTGTGCCAGGCGACTCTTCTTGATGACCTCAGGGGCACTCATCGGAGGGGTCACGTGCAGGAGATCAAAGGCTCTTGGGTGTTTTTCTCCCGTCTCCAAGCTTTCAAAAGTGGCGATTTTCTTCACTCCGTCCACCGCAACAAGGTGGTGGCGAAAGAGGGTGGCGATTCCCCGCTTATGCAAGATCTTCTCAAGCGCTGTTGCATATTTTTTTACTCCAAAAATCGACGTGGCAGCCGAGATAAAGGTCAAATGGCTCTGAGGGCGAATTCCCCGCTTTCGAAAGTGATCTTCGGCAAGATACATGATTTTTTGAGGAGCTCCCGCGCATTTCACCGGTGTGTTGGGAAAGGTAAAAAGGGCTTCCCCTCCTTTGAAATTGCGCAGACATTCCCAGGTGTAGTCGACAAGATCGTAAGAGTAGTTACTGCAGACGCCGTTTTTACCGAGCGTATCGGTGAGCCCCGGGATCGCTTGCCAATTGAGCTGAATTCCGAGAGCGACCACGAGTTGATCGTAAGATAATTCTTTTCCCTGAAGGGTCCGAATGCTCTTCGCTTCTGGATTGAACTCGACCACCCTGTCTTTAATCCAAACTACGCCTTCTGGAAGGAGATCTTGAGTGGCTCTTTCCGTGGTTTCCTTGGGAAAGACGCCGGCTCCGACCAAAGTCCAAAGCGGCTGGTAATAGTGTTTCTCCGCCGGGTCGAGTAAAGTAATGGATAGGCCAGGGGCTTTTCTTCTTAAGCGTGCGGCTACACTTAGGCCCGCGCTTCCGGCACCTAAGATTAATATCTGGTGTTTGTCCATGTCTCCCCCCTTGGCGAAAGACGGAGTTTACCCAGGGAACCTTGAAAATCAAAGGGTGACGCATTACGTTCATTGTTCATTGAAAGGGATCTCAACATGAAAGCATTAGTGATGGATTCGTTTGGTGGCCCGGAAAAACTGCATTGGGCCGAAGTTCCGACCCCGGTTCCCGCTGCCAATGAGGTGTTGGTGCAAATCGCCTACGCTGGGCTGAATCCGGTGGATTGGAAAATAGCCGATGGTCATCTGCAGAAAATGCTGCCTCATCACTTTCCCCTCATTTTGGGATGGGATGCCGCGGGCACCATCACCCAGGTGGGCAAGGACGTGAAAACCTGGAAAGCCGGCGATAAAGTATTCGCTTATTGCAGAAAGCCCGCGGTCCAATGGGGAACCTATGCCGAGTACATCACACTCGAGGCAGGGAATGTCGCAAAAGCCCCCTCGAATTTGACCTTTGCCCAGGCGGCCGGCGTGCCCTTGGTGGCCTTGACTGCGTGGCAGGCCCTGCATGAGGTGGCTCTACTGAAGCCTGGCGAAAATATTCTGGTGCATGCGGGAGCGGGCGGAGTGGGGGGCTATGCCGTCCAATTCGCGAAGAACCAAGGCGCGAAGGTGTTTTCAACGGCCGGGACGAAAAATCAGGGGTTCTTAAAAGAGCTTGGGGTGGACTACCCCATTGATTATACGACAAAGCCATTCCCTCAATCGGTCCGTGAAGTGACGAAAGACGGGATGGACGTGGTCTTCGATTGTGTCGGAGGCGAAACTCTGACTCAAAGCTATGGTTTGGTAAAACGAGGGGGCCGGCTCGTGAGCATTGTCGATACCCCAGACAAAAATCTTTGCGAAAAACTGGGAATCTACGGCGTATTTCATTTCGTGCGACCCGATGGGGCAGAGCTTACCCAAATTTCCCAGGCCCTTGAAAACGAAAAGGTGAAAGCCTTGCCGGTGGATGAGCGCAAGCTCGCCGATGCCGCAGAAGCGCATCGGGAGAGTCGCAAGCGCCACCTGCGCGGGAAGATCGTCTTCAAAATTTAACAGGAATCGCTATTTCTTTTTTTCCGTCTTCGAGGCGGTGTCGCGTTCCGTGCCATTCTCCTTAGCGGGCTCTTCTTTGGGCTTCGCGGAAGCAATCGGGATGGGAAAGGGTTTGCTCTCAAGCCCCGCGATGGAAATGGTGCCGGTGAGATCGTTCTTATCGGGGTAAGTTTTTAATATCCTTTCCACTGCGTCCGCCGGCACCTGAATCACCTGATTACTGATCCTCTGCGCCGGGACCCGAATCTCTCCCACGTTCATTTCCATGGGAGCCCCCATGGAATGCATGAAGTAGTTTCCTTTAAGAACTAAAGACTCTGGTTTTTCCAGCCTCGGCGGCACCATTGTCTTAATCAGTGGCAAGGGAACTTCGACGGCGAATTTTAAAGGGACGGTCTGTCCTGGAAGAACCTCCAGCTCCTTTTCTTCGCGCAACCCAAGTGCGGGCCATTCGAGGATCACTTTGTACATTCTGGGGGGAAGTTTCGAGAATTCGAAGTGGCGATTCAGGGGAACGTCCACCGCTGTTTTGCGCATGGGAATGAGTAACCGAGCTCCCGTCACCGGGAGTTTTGGATTACTTAAAATAATATCCCCTGAGATGTTTCCCGGAAGCGTGTTTTGAAAAGCTATCCGCACCTGTTCGCTCGCTAGGCCATTGATCTTTACGATGACCGGCAGTTCGAACGTTGTTTGTTTGAGGCCTAGGGCCTTGAAATAGGCTCCTACTGTCTCAGACGTAATCTCTATCGTTTGATCGTCTCTCCGTTGGGCGGGAATTACTTTCTCTCCAATCTGCACTTCTATGGCGGCATGGGAGGTGTGTAGAAAATGATCCCCGGTGAGGGTCACTTTTTCCGGCTTGGTAATGGTGGGCGGAAATATATTCTTAATCAGCGGCTTCGGGGGTTTGAAAACAAAATCCAACATGACCGGATCTTGGGTGGTCACTTCCACGTCGGTTTTAATCTGCGTTCCAATCTCGGGCCACTCGACTGTGATGTCATATTTTTTAGGAAAGAGATCCTCGAGACTGTAAGTACCGTCCGCGCTGACT
>JAHFAF010000111.1 GCA_023250715.1 Pseudobdellovibrionaceae bacterium
AGGAGATACAGCCCCTCGGTCGCCGGCACCTCTCGATTATCTCCATCGAGCTCGAAGTAGATTCCCTCCGCAGGATTGTCCTCGACAGACTCTTGCCATTCTCCGACTTTCGCCTCCTTATCCAAGACGATCTGATTCGGGTACTTCACCAACTGGATTTGCTTGATCCGGTTCTTTTGATCGCTATTACCGGATACTTTCAGCGCATATTCCGCGTCCCCACCTGCTTCGACTCGACGCTGCTGGATCTTCAGCTTTCGAATCTCGACGGGAAGTTTCCAATCGGATGGGATGTTTTGCCCCGGATATCTTGCATAGGCGCTTTCCAAGAGCTCAATCGCGTTTTTCTTTACGCTTTCGGGCGGGTCTTGAGAGAGGACAAAACGAATCCCCTGAACCATTTTATTGAGATCACCCCTCACAAACGCTTCATGCGCCTGATCGAGAGCGGGGAACGTGCTAGCCACCGCGGTGAGCCCAACCCAGGCAACCGCTACAGCAATCATTTTTGATTTCATAGAACCTCCAATCCTAGGGCTCGTCTTGGCAAAGCCATGACCAGCCCCGGTTAATTTATTTGTTCTACGAACAATTTGGCAGGTGCCTTCGTCAGGCGTGTCAGCAAAATGTAAGGTCTCGTTCAATTCTTTGCTCCTAGAAATCTATAACCCATGCCGCGAATGGTTTCGAAAAACGTAGGATCGAACTTCTGACGCAGCTGTAGAACATGGGTATCGATGGTTCTTGTCGTGGGATAATTCTCGTATCCCCAAACTTGATTCAAAAGCTCTTCGCGCGAAAAAACTTTCGATGGATTCTCCAGGAACGTCTTAAGCAGAAGAAACTCCATCTTGGTCAGGTCCACTCTCATTTCGTGAAAGAGGACCTCCTTCTTCACAGTATCCAACCGAATTCCGGAATGAGAGAGAAAGGACACTACCGGCGCCTGAGATCGGCGGAGCTGCACTCGAATGCGCGCTAAGAGTTCGCGAGGTTCGAAAGGCTTTGTCAGATAGTCATCCGCCCCGAGCTCAAGACCGAGCACCTTGTCGACGAGCCCGGTCTTTGCTGTCAGCATGAGGACGGGATTGCGGCGCCCTTCCCTTCTCCATTCGGAAAGCAGATCAATACCCGACTCCCCGGAAAGCATCCAATCCAAAATCACGAGGTCCGGCTGTTCTTGAAGAAGCGCTCGGGCGCAATTCGAGCCTTCCGCTTCGAGCACCTTGAAGCCTTCCGCGCTCAAAAACTCGGAAAGCGAATGCCTGAGATTTTTGTCATCCTCAACTAGAAGTAGTGTCGCCATAAGACATATTCCTCAAAACCAGAGAGAAACGCGTGGGAGAAGGTGTAAAATTCAATGCCCCACCCATCTTTTCCATGACTCTCTTAACGATGGAAAGCCCCAGCCCAAGACCTCGGCTCAGGTCCGCCTTGCGCTCCATGGTCAAAAACTCTTCAAGACGCAGGAACGTAGGGTTTCCAGAGTCCGTAACCGAGAGCTTTATCACCCCGTCCTTTGCTTCCCATTGGACGAGAATTGGGCCTTTTCCGTGACGAATGGAGTTCTCTACCAAATTCAGAAGACAAAGGCTGAACCAGTAGGGATCTATTTTCAGCGAATGATCCTTCTCAGCCGGAGTGAAGGTAACGAGATCCTTATAAGGAAGGAGCCAGGAAGAAAGCGCCTGATTGAGCGATGAGATTGGCTGTGGCTCCATACGAAGATCATTCGAGTCGGCCCGTAAGTATTTCACGCTTGTTTGGACTAATCTTCCTAGCCTTTGGACCTCATCGGCGAGCCGCAGAAAGTGTTTCTGGGAATTTGGTGGCAATTGATCAAACTCCCGGCGAAATGCCTCGACCGTAAGTTGAAGGGTCGTAACAGGCGTGCGAAGTTCGTGGGTCAGGGTTTGTAACAAGAAATGCCGGGCTTCCTTCACCCGAATCGCCGTGCGGCGTTTATCCAAAAACAGATACACCGAAGCCCCGAGCCCCGTGAACCCGGAAAGAACTAGAAGGATGAGAAATGCCTGTTCGGCCTTCTTGCGATCGGTATGAAACGCCCAGCAGACGCGCCCCTCTCGGAAAAGACAGTCCTGCCCCACTGTAAACTCAGCGGAGATGAAGCCTTCCTCGCGAAGCCTCTCATCCCACTTGGACCGCTCGAAAATTTGAAAGAAGTCTCCCGGTCGTTTTTCATTGGCGGGGCGTCTTAATCCCACCGCTTGCCTTCCCAAGAGGGTCGAGTCCATGCGATCGATCCCCTCGAGAAGTTCGAAGTCCAGGAAAGATAGGCGGTGCCGCTCCTTAAGCTCGAGGGCATGAAAATATTTTTCATTTTCCGTGAGCCAGGTAGGGCTCTGAAACTCACTCCGTTTGGACTCTACGGCAAGCTGGGCAAAGCTCTTTCCAGAAGGATGAAGAAATGGGGGTGTGGAGAAAAACGAGACGGGCAACTTAACCCCACCACAGAGGAAACTATGCCAGAGTCTTGTTTTGCGAAGACGGTCGTTTTTTTTCGGCAAGCGCCCTATACAAACTGTGGAATACTCGAGAATTTGTCTCAGGTCGTTCAGGGGGAAGCGATGGTACTGCGGAAGCGTGCTTTCGCTCTTCAACAGCTCCGGAAACGGAGTGAGGTCGGAAAAGCTGAGAACGACGATAGGAGTATTGCGCCTTTGAAAATCCTCTTTCACTTGGCGAATATGTTCGAGGGTCTTTATTCCCCAATGCGATTCCCTCTGCTGACGGTATAGACCTACCCCGGAAAAAGCGAAGGCCACTACAGCCAAAAGACAAACTCCCCACAAGCCCTTCATAGTCCTGATCTTAATGACACAGCTCGGAAAGAGTGTCAGCTGAATGCAAATTTTCAGTGAACTCTTCCCTGGCCCAGCCTCGCCCTCCTGTGCTAGCAAAGAGGAATCATGGGTCTAAAATCACTGAGTAATTCTAATCTGACCAAGACTATGTTGATAAGAACTCTTGGCTCCCTGATAACTACAGGAACTGTTTTGTTCATTTCTGCGGGTACCCTCAATTGGCGAGAGGGGTGGTTCCTTTTAGTGAGTCTCTACTCCGAGGCTTTGATTCTAGGATTCTGGCTATCGAAAAACGATCCCGGCCTTTTGCGGGAACGGCTAAAGCCACTCATTCAAAAGAGCCAGGAGAGGTGGGATCGGTTTTACATGGCGGGAACTATTTCCCTCTATTTCATTTGGATTGCAGTGACCGCTCTCGACGTAAAGCGCTTTCAGTGGACGCGCGTGCCGGAAAGCCTTCAGTACGTGGGGGGTGCGGCCGCACTCTTTTCCATGGCTGTCATTTTCTTTGCCTTTCGCGAGAATACTTTTGCGGCGCCCGTTGTGAAGATTCAAGAAGGACGCGGACACAAAGTCATTTCGACCGGTCCCTACAGACTCGTACGGCACCCGATGTACACAGGAATAAGCCTTCTACTTCTCGGCGCCCCGCTTTTTCTGGGCTCATGGTGGGGTGTTGGAATCGGCGCATTCAAGATCCTTTCCTTGGGGGCACGTGCTGTCGGCGAGGAAGACACCCTGAAGACGAAGTTAGAGGGTTATTCGCAATACTGCGAAAAAGTACACTTTCGAATTCTCCCTTGGGTTTGGTAGGAAACTATTCCACTTTTCTGCCTAGCCGGACAAAGAGAGGATTAAATCCGGCATGAGTTCTGTCAGGGGCAAGCTCCAACGCGAGCCTTCCCACATGAAGATCCCGCACCCCTCGGATGAAGGCCAGCGTGCCTTGAACTGCGCGCTTCACCACCCGATCCAAATCACTCGTCGAGGGGTTTCCCGCATTGGAGACTTCAAAAGTGACACCGAGAGTCTCGTGTTTCATGAAAACGTAATCGATGAATTCTCCGTCGCTCGGATAATCGGAATACGACTGCACATAATAATCCATTCCCATTGCCTGCGCGGACAGCTTTGAAAGCGTATGAAAAATATTTTGAATGGACGTCGGAGCGCTTGTCGCACACCAGGGCCAAAGCACACCTTCCATTCCGGAGTGATACGCAACGGCTGCTTTGACATGGTATTTATCGAGAACCTCTCGCACCAAACGGATCCCTTTCGTTTTGAAGGACTGACTCTCCTCGTGGCCTGGGTAGTTATAATCCCGATTCGGGTCCCGCCCGTTGGCATCCTCACGGGTATTAGCCGCGTGGCCGTCTGCATTCACTAGGGGTTGGAAGATGAAGACGTATTGCTCGAGAAGTGCCTTGAACTCTGGCGTGTCCTTCTGACTCAGGAATGTATCGATCAAAGCCAAGATCGTTTCCGTGGAGGATTTTTCGTTTCCGTGGTGTGTGCCATTTAAATAGATCGCTGGAGCTGTGGCGGGATTCGCTTTCGTCATTAGAATGTAATTGATCTCGCGATTCTTATCGGACTCTCCCAGGCGCTCGAATCTAACGAGCGTCGGATTTTCCTGGGTCATCTGCTTCAGGTAGTCGTTAATTTGAGCTTGTGAATGGAAGTTCTTGAAATCAATCCCGAACGCAGTCGAGACAGCGAAAAAACCCACAAAAATGAATTTCATATCAGGCCCCCTCGTATTTGCGAGCGAAGCGAAGCGATCTCATCGAACACCAGATTGCTTCGGCTAGCGCTCGCAAATACGTTGTTTCCTTAGTAGCTGGCTTCCCAGACACTGCTCGCCGGATCACCGTAGTAATTCCAAAAAGCTCGATCCTGCTGACCATTAAGAATTTTCGCGGCTAGAATAACCTGCGCGACCTCGTTCATTTTCGTGTCATTAGCTAGATTTTTTCTGGCCTTTCCCATTATATCGCCGATATCGCGGAAGAATTTGTGCCCATCGCCGCTTCCGCCGGAGGACATGATGCCGGCCGCTCCATGCACCGACTGAAAGAGAACCCCCGTCGTGAAGTTCACCCAATTCGCGGAGCTCGACCAATTGGCGTTCAAACAGGCGATATCGAAGATGATAGGGAACGCCGAATTAATGAGCTTGTTCAGGGACGATAGGGTCAGAGGAATCTCCTGCATCCCCTCCCGATCACCGTGCCCATCGTACACAATGAGGTTCGGATTGGCATTGTACCCAGCGATTACCTCCGAGGTGCCGACATCAGTTCGGTAGCGTTTGGTGAGAACAACATCAGAAGCCTGCGCCTTAACGTTTTCTCCGACTTTGGTCACGTTTTGAGGGCACCCGAAGCTCGTGTCTTCCCCAGCCGTCAGAAGGATCTGCCGGACATCTCTGGGCTCCACTTCGCGCGCGATTGCCTTGTCGATGAAGTTACGAAGCTCCTCGGAATTCGCCGCGGGAACTCTTCCCAAAGCAATATCAGGGATGCTGTCATTTCCGAGAAGTTGGTAATCGTAGTCCGTCCAATAGTTTTCGCCACTGCCGTGGAAGGACGGGATGAGTGCCGGATTTCCGACGAGAATCGTTTCCGTGGGTGGCTCGGCAGATTGGTACTCCGTCTGTATGATCTGTTTAATTTCCTGTGCACTTTTTCCCTCCACATAATATTCCCGCACTTTCCTTCCGCGAGAGAGCTTAAATTCAATCCATCGAAAGAGGTCGAGTTGGTAGCCCTTATGAGCAATGAGAAGATCGACTCTTGAATTGTTTTGGCGTTTCGGCGCGCGCTTTGGATTGACGACGATATAGCGCGCCAGACTGTTCCGAGTATCGCTGATAGGGGCTCTTCCCTCGGAGCGATCGGGTACGAACGCCACATGGATTCGAAATTTTGGCCTAACAATGAGGGCGGCATTCATGGGATCGTATCGAACGGGCCAAATCTTCAGAAAAGCGATTTTATCGCTCGCCGCGTATCCAATCTCCTCCACCTCGACTGTGCTCTCTCCATAAGTTCTTTCGTAGGCTTTTACCTCACGTGAAGCGAAGCGATCCGTTGCGTGAACGGGCAATTTTTGAGCGAATGCGATTTCATTTCGCAAGCTCAACCTCTTCGGCCGCGCAAGCTCTTCAACCGTGTATTGAAAATCCATTCCGGGAGGGATGAGTACTCTTGCAGTCAGATAAGGAATTTCCGGAGCGCCCGGCTCCGACTTATGTTCGAACCCCTTGAGACGAATTTGCGTATAGCGTTTTCCTTCTCGAAGAGCGGGGCTCTGCTTCAACCTTCCGCTCGCAACCTCGAGTACGGTTTCTCGACTTGAGTCGATCAGAGTTTCCAAGGGGCGCGCGTAGACGGAAAACGAAAACAAAAGACAGAGAGCGACCTGCCAGGCGTGAACACGCATACGAGTCCTCCTGAGGAACCAAAGGAAAATACGGGGAGTTTCCTCAATTCTATCAGGAGGACTCTTTCGGATTGCTAACTTGAAGGAATCAATTAACGGAAGTTAACCGCCTACCCAAATCCGCGGATAAAAAGGCTCTGTTCGACCCAGTGGACCACTTAAAGGCTTTGCCAACAAGGTCGAACAGCGATTCTACAGTAAATGCTTATGCACTTGAATCCCGTCGGGTTTGGTCGGAACTAAAATCTTTTAGAGTGCAAAGCTTACTAGACGACCACGGGGCAGTAATTTTTCAATGACTCCTAAGACTTTGACACGTTAGCGAACGATTCGTTTTTGAAACGATTGTGTAGATTCTAAAAAACCTTCCCAAAAACGAACCCGACGGGATTCAAGTGCATAAGCATTCTACAGTATTTTATCGGAGTCACCCCGTTGGTGAATCACCATCTGCCGCCCGCCTTTTGAACTCACGCTCTGGCGAGGGCTTTCGGGCGGTTGGCAGCCTTTTTATCCGCGGATTTGTTAACCGCCTACCACCATTGCTTGGCGAAGGTAGTATGCGTTGCCTGCACCCAGTCATTCGTGCGCAGGTTTTTCCAAACGAAATTTTCAACTTCATCCGGAGTTTGAATATTCAAGCAAAGCACGCAATCCCATTCACCAAGCGTCGTCCAGGCGCCAGTGATGGATTTATTGCCTTGCCACTTCTCCCAAGCATTCGATGGTGTATTAGGCTTCCACTTAACCCAGACCCAGGTCTGCCACTTTTTGTCCGACATAGATGACTCCTTGTTTGGAAAATTAGAAAAATTTCGAGGAAACAAGATTCTATGTAGAAACGCAGATGAAATCAAAACGGGGTGCATCTCAAATTCCTCTTTGACTCATTGCGGCAACATGTTACGGGATCTGTAAGGTTGTTGACTCAGGCGAGAACAGGCGCCGGAGGGGGAAGATGAAGGAAATAGGATTAAGAAGGGGGAGACTCCTTCTGTTTTGTCTATTGATAATCACGGGTTGCAGTACCCGTACTTCACCACTGGAGACCTCTTCAGAGGTAAAGGCGCCGGCTCAAATTACCGACTCATTCCAAGTTAAAACGAGCCCCACCGGAAAGATAATTCTCGGCATTCACAAGCAGGCCCTAGAGAAAGAATTCCTCCTTCAGGGGAATGTGATTGAACAGGTTTCCATGCCGCTGGGCAGGGGAATCAAGAGCCGAATCGTAATCTTCAAGCGGCGCGACGGACGGCTCATTTTGATCGAAGCAAATCTCGGGCATCTCATCTCTTCCGACTTTCCGAAGACCATGCTGCTCACTTCCTTTCCCATTCTTGGTGAAGACGAAAACTTCATCTCCTTTGATTTCAATATAGGCATGTCGAAAATTTTTGACGCCAATGAGATGAAAACGAACCAGGGGAGTAAACTCGATTACTACGCTCGAAACGGCGCGGATGAAATTCGAGACAGTTATTTGGAGAGTGCAACGCTTCAGCCGGAAAACCGCCTCGAAATCCGGCAAATTGCACAAAAGTCCGTACATTATTTCGTCAACGCGGACCTGAATTCGATGTATCCGACCTCGGAGATTCGTTACTATTTGAGCCCGTATCTTCCCAGGGAAGGGTACGAGCCATTTGTTCCCCGAAACTTCAAGCAAATGGGATTCTTCGCGACGGATGCTTTACTGCTTCCTCAGGGAACGACCTACACCTATTCCACCCGCTTCCAGCCAGGGAAAAAAATAGTTTTCGCCATCTCCTCCAACACGCCAGTTGAATTGAAGGGAGCCGTGAGAGACGGAATTTTGTATTGGAATGGGGTGATTCCCGGGAGCCCCGTTGAAGTCATCGATGCACCGAAAGGCATTACTGCGCCCGACATGAACTACAACATAGTTCAGTGGGTGCCGCATGACCTTGCAAGCGGGGCGTATTCGGATATTCAGACCGATCCGCGCACTGGCGAAATCCTTCACGCGCAAACGTACATCACCAGTAACTTTGCCCTCATGGGCCGACAGAAGGCGCGCAAGTGGCTTAGGAATCTTAAGTCGATTAAAGGGGGAAGTCGTCCCAGTATCTCTCTCAAAGGATTCGAGACGGAACACACCTGCGAAAAGGAAAGCGGCTCCGCGGAAGGAGTTTCAGCGCTCCTCTCAAAGGCGAGCGATGAGCAGATCTTGAGAGTCTCCCAAGACATGATCCGATCTACCGTCGCCCATGAAGTGGGGCACGCACTCGGGCTTCGGCATAATTTCGCTTCGTCCCATGGTGTAAAGAATTATCCTCTCATTCAACGTGCGGAAATATTCGCACGCTATTTGGAGACTGGACAGCTCGATGAAAAATATGACGTACAGACGTCCGTCATGGATTACCCCAGTTTTGAAGAGGATATATTAACGGGGAGGATGCTGGCCCAGCATGCTGCCCTTTCTCAAGACAAGGTCGCAATGGCCGCCCTTTATGGAGGTGTGGAACCGGACAAAGCCAGTGCTCCTCTTTTCTGCACTGACGGAGACGTAGAGAAAATCCTGGGCTGCATGCGATATGATGCAGGCACTTCCTTGGCAGAATCCGCGGCTGCTCTCACAAAATACCGAATCGAAGGGCTTGCCGGCTATCTCGTTGAAGAATTCATTGAAACGAAGTCTCCAGAGCCCGGTGAAATAGCAAGGCCCATCGGCGCCACCAGCCTCGAGCCAACGGGGAACTTAAATCGAATTTATTACGATCGAAATGTATTCATTGGGAGCCTCACCAATAGCACTGCGATGTTTCAACTTAGCCGTGAGTTTCTCTACTTTGGCGCGCTCAATAGCGAGGATACGAAAAAGCGAAAATTGGAAATCATTGAAGATCAAATTCTCGCGGTAGGTGGCTTACAGATCGTCTTGCCTTTGGTGAAGAGCGATTTCGCCGAAACTACTCTCGTTAATATTGATACGCTATTGAACTCCAACCATTACCAGCTCGGTACGGGTTCGAACGAACAGGGGTTCGTATTAACAGGGCAAGAGCGCGATACCGTCCATTACATTTCGGCTCTTTTTCTTGGAAAGCTTCACGCCGCAATCGCAAAAGACGACGTCGGGGAACTAAAGAAGATTCCGGACGAATGGAAAAAACCAGAAGCTAAGATGGGAAACTCCCTTGCCGCATTATTGTCCGAGCGGATGGAGGAGTATCTCTTTGCGAAGAAGAGCACTGTCCTGGCGGCGGAGGTTCAGATCCCGGCAGTCGACACCACTCCCGCAAGAACGGTCAAAGTCCTTTTACCCCAATATTTCTATGAAACGGATTTGCGCAAATCCGCGGCCGATCTCCTCGATGGAAAGCCCGTGAACGGCGTGACTTGGGCAAACGCCGAACGCGATCAAATCCGGAATAAGCTTAAGGGGGAACTCGAAACCATCATCGATCCCTCGTTCAAAACGCTGAAAGCGAAGGACCTCACTGTCGTTCCGTCGGATCAGCAGGACAAAGTCCGTACTTGGATCGAAGACAATCAGAAAGTCTTGAAACAGCTAGATTAGTCCCTCCATCATTTCATCACAATTCACTCCTAGAGTTGAGTTGTGGTAGCTGAAGGAGACTTTATGCGCACAGTTCTTTTGTGGGTGGCGATTCTAGGCTCAATACTCGTTGGTTCAGCTCTCGAGGGTTTACACTTGGGAGTTTTTTTTCAACCCACGGCTGCTATCATTGTCTTCGGTCCCATTCTCTCCTATTTAATTCTAAGGGTTGGACCAACTAACTCTCTTCCACTCGTGTCGCGAGTTCTTAGCGACCAGACAACCGTAGAAGACACGGACATCCTTGAAAAGATCATGACTCTAGGTTTCCTGAGCGGGAGTGTAGCCGGAGTCATCGGGCTCATTCATGTTATGAGCAATCTTTCAGATTCTTCGAAACTAGGAGCCGGCATTGCCGTTGCGTTCATCGGTGTTTTCTACGGCATGATTCCGGCAATGCTACTCACCCCTAGCGGAAAGAATGGCCGACGGATGGAAAGTGCAAAGAGCTACCTCACCGCGTCAGTCCTCGTTCTTCTCTGGGCGTTCTTCGTCGTTCTCTATGCTCTTTCCCGTACGCCCTCACCCCTGCAAGGGTAAGATTCCCGTCGAAATTCAATAGTGTTACACTATTTTCCAAATGGAGAATCGGGGAAGAGGGATCATCTGGGTGCCGGCAGCGCTTGGCCTCGTTCTTCTGTGCATTCTTGGCTACCTCTGGTACGTCGCAAGCCAAATCCAAGTAGACTATTACGACACCTTCTTTCTCTTCGTAAACTCAAAAACGATCGCCCGCGGCGGGGGACTTTACGACTATCATCGATTTATTTTTCCTTGCATGGTAGATGCCTTATGGTTCCGTTTGGAAGATCTCCTTCACTGGCGCGGCTTTGGGTTTCGCGTCACACACCTTCTCAACGTCGGGTACTTCGCTCTCATCCTGGCCACGCTCTACCGAATGTATCGCCGAGGATTTTCCTGGGAATGGGCGCTCACCGGGGTCTTTTTCTTTGCAACGATCCCGATTCTCTCCCACTACGCTCCCACAGCAAAGGAAGATGTATTGGCCGCCTTACTCCTTTTACTCGCCCAATGGACCTATTTAAGCGACCGGCCCACACTTTGCGGCATTTGCACCGGACTTGCCATGGCATCGAGATATAATCTCATCCCGATACTTCCCGGCTTCTTTCTCCTATATGGAATCGCGAGCAAGCCCTGGAAAAAGATGAGTAGAGAGGTCTTCGTTCTCCTCATTGCATTGGCTGTATTCGCAGCTCTACCGACAATCCTCTACCCTATTATCCATCGTTCCTCGTTGCTCGGGGCTTTTCCGTTGTTTTTGAAAGAGCTGTGGGTCCAGATCGAGGATAATGTTCCGACCTACCTGCCGCCCATTACGTTTTTTGTTTTTTTCCTGCTCGCGATGGGTGTCCCGGCCCTCTTGATGGTTTTTCTGGGCGCGTTTTTCTCGCTTCGAGAACGAGAGAAGAAGGATGTTCTCTTTCACGGCCTTTGGATATTGAGCTACCTCTTTTTTCAGGCCTTCCTCGTGAACGGGAAGGAGGTGCGCTATCTTTTTCCCGTTTTCCCATCCATTGCTTTCTTCATCTTGATCGGAGCTCAACGCGTACTTCAAGCTCCCCGCCCCAGCCTAGTCTTTCGAGGTGGCGTCCTTGCGCTTTTCGTCCTTTGGGCGATGGGGCGCACTTGGGGGGAGCTCAGGAAATTTCGGGATCCCTTTTACTCCACGCCCTTCGAGCAAGAGGTGAGTCTTCGCGCTAAAGATCTCGCGAAAGGAAATAACATCTATTGGATCGGCTCCTTTTACGGAATCCATCCCAAGAATTATATTTTCCATCCGGACGATCGTTACGCTTACCTCTATCACTTCCACGCACACGTGGTGCAGTTCTTTGCCGATCAAGACGTGATTGTGCTCCAGGGGGGGACCGTCTTGCCAACGGAGAACTCGGAAAAACGTAAATGGGCCTACTTGCCCGGCGTCGGGATGCTTGCCAATGACGGGGATGTGTTTATCGCAAATCCCGAACGCCATAATCTTGTCACACGAGATGTGACGGAGGTGACCCTTCCGCTCGTAGT
>JAHFAF010000453.1 GCA_023250715.1 Pseudobdellovibrionaceae bacterium
TCCACGATTGCTTCATTCCCCGCGACAGTCGGCGCGGGCCAGCTTAGGATTCGCGCTTATCTCCATTCCACGAATGGAGTAGGAACGCCGCAACTGCAGGCACTGACCGTCTCCGGCTACCGTTGAATCATGGCAGATTCCACACAATCCACACATTCGTTGAGTGATCCCAATCCCCTCTAGGGGTCGTATCCTTAATGAGACTTAAGTGAATTCAAAGAGAATACAAATGAACACCCTCCCCCACAGAATAACTTTCCTTTTCGTTTTAATCGCCCTAGCGGGCTGCGGGCGGCCTCGCCTCATCATTCAGACAGGGGCGACCACCGAAAGTGGGGAGCAGGAGCCCGACACGGAACAAAAAGCGGAAACCGACACGGCTAAAAAAACTGACCCAGTGACCTCGACTGAGCTGAATAACACGATTAGCGTCACAAAAGCAGGCAGCGGAACTGTCACCGGCACAGTAACGGGAATAACCCCGTCACCCATTCGCTGTGGGACGATTTGCTCTGCTTCCCTCGCAAGCACCTCTTCCATACGCCTTTACGCAAGTCCCGCCACCGGGCAACGATTTAAGGGGTGGACCGGTGCCTGCAGCGGCACAGTCCAATCGTGCACCTTGACTCTAGCGGCCGCAAGGCAGGCAACAGCCACTTTCGAGGTTGCGCCGACATCCTCCATTAGTATTTCCAAGATGGGAGCCGGAACTATCAGTGGGGGGCCCATTCAATGCGGCTCCACTTGCACAGGAACTGTCGTCAGCGGAACCTCCCTCACACTCTTAGCGACTCCTGCCGAGGGACAAATTTTTGCCGGCTGGTCCGGCGCTTGTAGCGGACTGAGTTCCAGCTGCACGATTTCTGTTTCATCGGATAAATTGGTCGCGGCGACCTTTATTCCCATGCCGGTCCTAGAGGTCCCCGACTTGGCATATTCCGTCTCGGGCGGCTTTATCACTCTCACCTGGATCGACGACAATGACCTCGCCGATGTTGCGGACTACAACCTTCAGGCATCCCAAGACGGAGTCAACTGGGTAACCCTTGCGAGGGTCTCCCCCCAAGTTCCTCATGCTTTCATCACAACACCCGCGCCTTCTTACTATCGGATGATGGCCACTTCGACGAGCCCCAGCGTCGGCTCCTCGGGATGGTCGACAATAATACAGGTGAATTAAGAATGAGAAAACCAATGGAGGAAAGCGTACCGAATCCGCGGGCTGAAGAGCAATGCTTACCCGATCACTCCAAAATGCCATTCAGCCTGCGGGTTCGATTCTGGTATCAAGTCCATTTCACTCATGAGTAAAATAGAGTACACTCTATTTAATGGATACGTTAAAAAGGTATCTCAAGACCACTATCCAATCGACTCTGAGGCGGAAAATGGTTTTTGTGGGTGGACCCCGGCAAGTTGGCAAAACGACGCTTGCCTTGACCTTGTTGGGTCATGGAGCCACGGAAAAGCATCCCGCCTATTTCAACTGGGACAACCCAACTGTCCCTTCTCGCCTTCGACGAATGGAACTGCCCGATAAGGAACCCCTCCTGATTTTTGATGAATTGCACAAATATGCTCGTTGGAGAAATCTTATAAAAGGAATCTACGACACGGAAAAGCGCTTCCGTTGGATCCTCGTCACTGGCTCGGCTCGGCTCGACTACTATCGAAAGGGAGGCGACTCCCTGGCTAATCGCTATCGCTATTTTCGATTACACCCGTTTAGTCTCCTAGAGCTCAATGCCACTGCAAGCGCGTCCGATCTCGCACTCTTGCTCAAATACGGCGGGTTTCCAGAACCTCTATTGAGACAAAATGAGAGAGACCTTCGCCTTTGGCAAAGAGATCGAGTGAGTCGTGTGGTGAGAGAAGACCTGCGCGATCTTGAGCAAGTCCGGGAAATATCCCTCGTTGAGCAGCTGGTAGAATTGCTACCTGAACGGGTCGGATCCCCATTATCCGTAGCCAGCCTCAGAGAAGATCTTGGGGTCGATCATAAGACCGTGGAGAGATGGCTTCTAATTCTTGAGAACCTATACTTATGCTTCAGGATCAGCCCGTACGGCGCGCCTAAAATCAGAGCGGTGAAAAAAGAGAAGAAACTCTATCTTTGGGACTGGTCGATGGTACCGGAGGGTGGATTCCGATTTGAAAATTTGGTCGCGTCACAGCTGCTCAAGTATTGCCATTTTCTAGAAGACACCGAAGGGTATTTGATGGAACTGAGATTCTTGAGAGACACGGATAAGCGGGAAGTGGACTTTGTAGTACTAAAGGACGGGAAGCCAATTTTCGCCGTAGAGTGTAAGACGGGAGAAAAGGCGACTAGCCCTTCATTGAACTACTTTTCTGAGCGCACCAAAATTCCAAGATTTTATCAGGTCCATTTGGGCCAGAAGACTTACTCTCGGGGGAATATTTCCGTTCTCCCATTTACACAATTTTGTAAAGACCTAGAGATGCCCTAATCAACACAATCCGCACAATTAAAAGTGATCTCAATTCCCCCAAAAAGTCTTATCCTTACTGAGACTATTCAATTTAAAAGAGTGTAAATGGACAGGGCTCTTTCGGTCGGCCGATTCAATTTCGCCAGAATTTTCTGGTTATTGATCCTATCGTCCCTCTTACGAGGTCTGGTAAATCCGGCTAGCGCGAATGGAGAGCACACTCAAAACGAATCTCGAGCCAAGAGTGGATCGCCCGTCGATTTTTCAGTGGGCATTACCCTCGCTCGGAAAGCTTCCTCACCGGCAACTCCCACTTTGGAAAACGTCCAGGCCCTATTGGCCTCTCCCCAGCCGTGGAATTGCCGAAGTGATTTTAACCAACCCGAAAACGATCACAATCAGGGTGTAGAACTATTCAAGACTCTGAAACCTGGCTCCGCGTGGGAAAGTCGATTCGGAAAAACAGCCGAGAGCGAACTCACTACCGCAGTGAACAATAACGATCACGACGGCGTTTTCAGAGTAGCGCACCATTACCGCTTCACCCAGGCCGGGGATAGGGCCCTATCTCGAATCGTTTCCTACCTCGTAGACCGCGCCGAATTCGAGGCGGCCGCTCTTTATGCCCAGACCGTGACTAAGGATGCGGAAAGTGAGCTCTGTCCCGGGCAGGTTTTCTCAAACCTGGGTGTCCTAGCGATACTCGCATTCGAACAAACAGGCCGCAACGAGCAGAAAAAGCAACTCGTGGAACGTCTAAAGGCCTGCCCCACCCCACAGGGATCCCACCAAGATTGGATTGCGAAAATAGAGAGAATAAATCAAATTCCGGCGCATACCCCTGGGGTGTCTTTGGAGATCGCCGATAAGGTCTGGAGCAAGGAGATGTTGCGGCGAGCGGTGACCTACTCGAACACAAGATCGCCAATAGGCGAGAATAAGATTGCCTCGTTTTGTCGGCTTTATGCGGATTACTCCACGGAAGATCTCATCACACTTTCCGCGAAAGACGAATTCGAGCTTGGGGCGCATATTCAACTGCTGATGCTTGCAA
>JAHFAF010000112.1 GCA_023250715.1 Pseudobdellovibrionaceae bacterium
AATGCCCCCCAATTTCGCCGTTTTGATGATTTGCGATAGCCAAGGTTTAGGCACTTGACCCGGTCTCTCCCATACTAAAGCGGCTGCAAGATTCAGCTGTCCGATCAAACGCCAGTACTCGGTAATCCGATGGCTAGCGACGTATTTTTTCAATACGGGAATGGCGGCCCCATAATCCCATTGGCTCGCCATCGCGAAAGCCTGGTAGAGCAAGACCTCAGGCGTCCGTGCCGAGGAGAGGGTTTTCAAAAGCTCTAACGCCTCATCCCCGGCTCCGACCCGCACGAGGCAAGCCGCGTACTCCGCTCTCTCCGTCAGCGTGGCGGGTACCGCAACCTTGCGCGTCGGTCGTACGAGGGGTTGTAATAGGTGAAGTGCGAAGGGTAGGAAATCCGCTCGGCGGCAGAGTGCTGCCACGGGTAGAATCATCTCCCGACTCACGCGCTGGTCCTTTAGTTTTTTGAGCTCTGCACGCACGGCCCCGGCGTTTCCGCGGCGGATGGCCTCGTCCCACCCTTTAAGTTTAATTTCGCTTATCGCGTTCACTTTTCTCTCCCGCCAAAACCCTCTGTGGGGATTTTATCACGGTAACTCTTGCGATGTGGTTACATTTCGTGAAACCACAAAGACTCCTCACAACTCCTAAAGGCCATTGATCCCGAAGAGTCGAATCAGCTATGGAAACTGCAACTAGGTCCATAAAGAAGGGATTAAAGAAATGCGAAGGCAGTTGCTAGGGATGAATTCAAAAGCCGGCTTTTTCCTCATCGTGATTTTGATGTGTGTGAGTTCGCGTGCAGGTTTTGCAGACTCAGGTGAACTAGACCCTGCGAATAGACCGCTAGATTTCGATGCGGGAGTTAAGTATTGGACAGACCCCAATGGTCTAACGTGGGTGCCCGGCCAGACAAGAAAACATCTCCTCGGCGCAAAAGAGTTCTGCGCGAAAATGGGAGGTTGGGTCCCAAATGCTGACGAGTTCTTAGAAGCAGCGGAATCTGGATTGGGAAACCCCAAGGTTAATCGAATTTCCGGCGTAGAGATGGTTAAATTGAGTGTCATTTGGCTCTGTGGAAAGTATTGTCGTCCGTCACCAAACAAATTTAAGGAACTGGGAGATATCAATGAAGGGACCACCCAGATATTTGAGGATGCATCGGACCCGCGTAATGCCTTTGCCTGTGTGGTTAAACTTTCAAAGCCAGCCGCGAAAGCTAAGTCAGTAAAGACTCAGGGGAGATACTTAACATTCAGGAGTTCGATGGCAGATCACTTTTATAGAAACGCTCTCGATGCCGCAAAAAAGGATGCCCGAGAGAAAATTGACGAAATCTGTGCAAAGGAAGATTCATTTTCGTATGAAATTCTAAAAGAGTCTTGCAAAACAGGGAAGGCCGTTTCGCATTACGCATTTGACGCGCCGGATTGGCCCCACGAAGTCGTTTACTGGGCTCATTGCATCTATTATTACGTATGCAAAAGGTAGAGGAAATTCTTATGAGCATTATCCTGACCCTCTTTTCAGTGATGGTTCTTGGGCTAACGAATTTCAGTATCAAAAGGAGAATCGGATGAAGGTATTTGTATTCCTTGTAACAGTTGTGATGGTTCTCGCCACGGCACCGGTTACGGCGGCGGAGAAAACAGCGACCGGCAAAGAGCTTTTTAAAATACTTTCTGAATATATCGCTAACGGTGAGGTCCGTGGAAAGTTGAGGAATGACGAGGAGTGTGTTGTTACCCTTCGTACTAGGAGCATGGGCAAAGGGATGACTCTCGCGATCAATGGCGTAACGGATAAGGACGTGGAGTCCTCAGTCGGGTTTAAAGAAAGTGATGTCTTTAATCTGACGGAAAGCACGAATGAGGACACTTCGTTTTCGACCTACCAATACACTCCCGACGCTCATCGAAAAAAGAGAAAGACTATGGCGCGATCTGCGTTCTTTGTGTCCCTGGCAATACACGAGCTGGGCTTTCGATTAACCATTAGCGAAACCGGAAAGAGATTTCATGCGTTGACCTGTCGAGTGACAGGTGCTGCCCGCGTTCCGTAGCTGTCAAACGGGGACCGCTTCCTTCAAAGCGCTCTCCTTATAGGAAGGGGCAAGGTCTCGTAGTTCAACGATATCCACTTTGACGGGTAATGAACTTTCCTCGAATTTTTCCTTCAATTGAGAAATCTCGCTCAGGGCGAGTGGAATCTCAGTATTCAAGAGAATATCTATATCCGAGAAAGGCCGATGATCTCCCCTGGCTCGTGAACCGAATACCAGCACATTAATTCCTTTTTTCTTCAAGGGCTCCACCAGAATAGCTTGCAGTATTGCCCAGTCTTTCGCTTTCAGGCCGAATTTCATAGGCACTTCAATTTTTGTAGCAAGTTCTTGCCCTCAGGAAGAAACTTCTTGGCAACTGCATAGACACGTTCGGCCAACGGCTCGTGGTAAGTGTGGGAACTTAGGTTCCTAGCTTCAAGAAATTCGAACCAACTCTCTGGATCGGAAATCAATCCCTGCGCCGCCATTTCTCGCAATAATTCACGAGGAGCGGAAGAATTGGACCCCATCACTCTCTTTGCGGTCTTCCAGCTCAATTCTACACAAAACCCGAAACGTTGAATCGAGGCGTCCCTCACGATGTCTGTCTTCTTCTCGGCTAAGGCAGTTTCCAGGGCCTTGAGTGCGGATTCGAATTCCTTTGTGGATGGCTTCACCTTTGGAGTGTTACACCAACCGAGTTATTTCATTCAATCGAAGCCCCGAAAACTAAACTGAATACCACCAACACCAAACTGGTACAGGCATATTTTTGGGTGGGGAGCAGTCAAAAATGAAACCATTTACTATTTATATAAATTATTAGATTTATTATATAATATAGATACATATTGTTTTTGAAACCACATGGTTTCATTTTCGCTTGAGCCACCCGCGGCATTTGTGGTACACGCTTCCATTCAATGGATTCCGAACTTTCACAACCGGCCAGTCCGGACCCACGGCAGCTACTTAAAGAGGAGCTCGTCCGTCGTAGCGAAAGAAATCCGCGTTACAGCCTGCGAGCCTTTGCTCGATCGCTGGGGATGAGCCACACTGTTCTTTCCCTTTTTCTATCTGGAAAACGCCCGCTCTCAAAAAAGGCGGCAATACGTGTGGCTAGTGCCCTCGCACTCAGTCCGCAAGAGGCTCAGGCTCTTTTTCAGGATCGGACTAAGAAAACTTCTACTTTCGTTCCTATACCCACTTCGATGGACCTCGATACATTCGCTGTGATCGCCGATTGGTATCACTTTGCGATCTTAAGTTTATTGGAACTCCCTGCCGCTCGTTTCGACGCCGAATGGATCGGCCGGCAGTTGAATATCTCCTTCCAAAACGCGGCTGTGGCCATGGAACGCCTGATTCGCCTCGGCATCATCGCAAAAAAGAAAGATGGGCGTTGGCGACAGACGAAAAAATCATTTCGCCTGGATTCCCGCTACTCGACTGCGGCTACCCGGCGGTTTCAACTCCAGTTGCTGAATAGGGCCATCGAGTCGCTTCAAAATGATCCC
The DNA here is from genome assembly GCA_023250715.1 of Pseudobdellovibrionaceae bacterium. Classification (GTDB taxonomy): domain Bacteria; phylum Bdellovibrionota; class FAC87; order UBA2466; family UBA2466; genus JAHFAF01. The sequence goes on from JAHFAF010000112.1 coordinate 3,557, forward strand.
TTGGAGAAGCGCGATCACACTTCCACCACCTTTGCGATGGACCCGGCGCTAATGCCCTACGCCAAGGCTCGTATCCAAAAATTTCGCCGTGAATTGACAAGCGAGCTCGAGAAGCTTGGCACTCCAGGGCGAGTTTACAATCTGACTCTTCAACTTTTCGGCTGCTCGAAGGAGAAGATATGAAAACGTTCATTGCTCTCGCGCTATTTCTCGTGATGGTGGGATGTTCAAGAAATCAGCTTCCTGCGACGGATTTCCCAATCGGAGAGACGCCTAGCATCGCAGTGAGCGACGGCAATGATGCCCACGGTGGCGATGCCCACGTTGCGGAATTCAAAATCACCGGGCGTAAAGTTTGCCAATGGCTCTCTGAAAACCCGAGCCCAATTTCGAGCGAACAATTTTGTCAGACTTTGAAAGAGGTTGATGTTGAGTCCACGAAAGAGAAAATCCTGGTCAAAGAAGTCAAAAAAGATGCAAGGAACTGGCCTATTCCAAAAAAAGTGGAGTTTAACGAGAATGACTGGGATCGCCTACACCAAGAGCATCTTCGTTGGGCGATCGTGTTTCACGAAATATATAGTGTAATGCATCCGCACGGCGACGACGATTACTCCGCAACCGAAAAGATCATTTTGGCAGCCTTTCCGGGCGTCTTGGCTAAAGGTAGCTACTTTCTTGGCCGGGCTCCCGTATGTGAATCGCAGGCGTTTATAAGTGAGGTAGGGATAGAGCCTCAATTTATTGGCTTTGGAGTCGAAGTCGTTCCCTCTTCAGCGAGTCCTGAAAAAATAGATGTCCAATTTCTTGTTCGATCTGCCGAGGGTGAGGAAAGAAAAAATGTAGTAAAGTCGCTTCAATGCCATTACGGGACATTTCCCTCCGAGACTTTCCTATGCACGAATCCTAGTGGCCACCTCTTTCAAATGATTCGTGAGGAGGATAGGGCCAGTATTCGAATTCGTTCCCCCTTAGTCTCCGCACGTCTAGCGAGAAACCGAGCGGTTCCCGTTGAACAACGGTTGCGCGGAACGACAGTACTTTCCTTAGAACAATGGGTTCAGATCCTTAATGGGTCTCTTCCGTTTCATCTAGACGATCTGCGAAGAGTAGCTCTAGAAAATTATGAACGCAGTGGCGGGTCCGCCTTGCCTGAATTGGTATTGAGCTTTCCAAATACCGACTGTCGGTGGAAGTCACGAGACTAAGAGATCCGTTTCTGATTTCTTATTTTCCAAAAACGATGTAAATGGTGCCGATGAAAACACTCCTTCTAAGCCTTCTCCTCTCTGTCCCCGCTTACTCACTTAATTCGAGCTACGCCTACCAAATCCTTAAATCTCATCTTGAGGGAAAGAGCCAGTACGATAGCGAAGCGTCCACTCGAATCGTAGTGGGCGATAAAGAGTCTTTTCGATTTCTTAAAACCAGCAACCCTCGTTGTTTAGTTGTCCTGGGGTGGTACCGAGAACGATTGCACGTCTATGAGGATCGCGAGGCTCAGGTTTCTTGCCGGAACTTCAAGGCCTCCGTTTGCGGATCAAAAATTTCCCTCTATTGGACCGAGCTCGCCGACTGCGAATAGCCAGGCATTGGCTCGGTGGTTTCAGTAGTTGAAACCAATTCCTTGGCTTCAAAGACAACGCTTCGTTGATCTCATCTAATTCAATGTGCCATACAGCCATTCATGAAACACATTCTTTATCTCACGTTGGTAATATTTTTCTGCTCCTCTTCCCGGGCGGAGGAAGGAAACCCGGAGAGCCGTTCTTTCTTTTCTTACTGCGTTTGTTCGGGTGATTATTTTGATACGAATTTGTTGTTGCATGTCTTTGGCTACGAGAATGGAAAACCCGTAAAGATCGTGGATGGTACGAAGGTGACCGGCTTCCAATCATCGTTCGATGGTAACGCCCTCAGCGCGTGCAATAGAGCCCTGAAGGAATTTGGGACTTGCTCTGGTGGCGGCCGGATAAAATGAATCCTCTATTCCGAAGCTTTGTGGTTCTTTCGTTGGCTGGATCGGTAGGGGTGGCGGCACAGCCAGCAGCCCTCCGAAGTTTTGAAGGAACGGCGGCCTCTTGGGCCTATGGATTCCTAAAGGCCAAAGGAGGCCGGGAGGAAAGTTCCTCCAATGGCGGTGATAAATGCCTTCGTGTCTCTGCGTCTCGACTTGTTTGCAGCCGATTCTTTGGGCCGGGGGAGGGCATTCCAGCCTATAGGTGTACCTTTTTCATGAAAGATGCCACGGGTGAAGAGGGAGAATATGTGGCCGGTGGTCTCAATAATGGTGGCGCAGACACCTTACACCAGATTCTCGCTGCAATGACGGAGCAGGGCGATCATGTCGGCGTGAGACAGCTCCAATGTCTCAAGTTTGAAGGCCAATCTTACCGCTGTGGTGTTCGATAAAATCTCGTGAAAACCTCTCGGTGTTGAGATTTTCCTTCAATCCCTGACACACGTTGATTTAAGGCGTAGGGTAATCCTACTCATGCCATCAGAGAAAAAAGTTAGGCTTTTGCGTCAAGGGATTAACCGCTTCATGGGGATGTTCTCCAGCGATCTTGCCATAGATTTGGGGACCGCCAATACCCTCGTCTATGCAAAAAATCGAGGGCTTATCATTGATGAGCCTTCCGTTGTCGCAGTCCATCGTAATCCTCGCGGGGGGCCTAGTCGGGTCCTGGCAGTAGGGAAAGAAGCGAAGGAAATGCTGGGGCGTACCCCCGGCAGCATTGTAGCGATCCGGCCGATGAAAGATGGCGTCATTGCAGATTTCGAAGTCTGTCAGAGCATGCTCAAGTACTTCATTGCCAAGTCCAATGAGCACATGACCTTGATTCGGCCCCGGATCATCATCTGCGTTCCTTTTGGTATTACCCAAGTCGAAAGGCGGGCCGTTCGGGAATCGGCGCAATCGGCCGGTGCGCGGGAGGTTTATCTCATTGAAGAGCCCATGGCCGCCGCCATCGGAGCAGGGCTTCCCATCACGGAGCCTTCCGGAAGCATGATTGTCGATATCGGGGGCGGAACTACCGAAGTTGCCGTGATTTCGTTGGGAGGGATTGTCTATAGCCAGTCCGTGCGTGTCGCGGGCGATAAGTTTGATGAAGCGATCATCAACTATATAAAGCGCCAATACAATCTGCTCGTCGGCGAGCGAACCGCCGAGAATATCAAGATCCAAATTGGAAATGCCTTTCCCTTTGATGAAGTAAAGTACGTGGAAGTGAAGGGTCGGGATCTTGTCATTGGAAGTCCTAAATCCATTACGGTCAGTAGCGATGAAATTCGGGAAGCTTTGGTCGACCAGGTGAATATTGTCGTCGATGCCATTCGACAGGCGCTGGAGCACACGCCGCCGGAATTGGCATCGGACATCGTCGACAAAGGCATCGTTCTTGCGGGCGGGGGATCCTTACTCGCTAATTTCGACATCCTCATTCGCGAGCGCACGGGGCTTCCGGTCATGTACGCGGAAGATCCGCTTCGTTGTGTGGTTATCGGATCGGGGAAAGTTCTCGATCAGCTAGACCTCTTGAAATCACTTACCATCGAGTGAAAGAGCCTGTCTAAGTTCTCTTCTGGCTTTTTTGTCGACCAAAGCGAAGACCCGCTGAAACTCAGTGGAATTAGAGCTAGGGGAGTGGCCCTTAATCCAAGTAATTTCTGGGCATAGCTCATCGTAAATCTGGAAAAACTGCATGTATAAATCCGCGTTTGTTAACTTGCGACCGGAGCGTTTGCTTTCATAGCATTGGTTGTCGAGGCGGGCGCGTCGCAGCGGAAGGTTTTCAATCATTTTGCAATCCGTGATGAGGTGGACTTCCGCTTTAGGGTGGTCAGACTTCAAGACTTCGAACCCCCAAAGGGCTGTCATCAATTCAATGCGTGCGATAGAAGCGGCTTGCATGAGCCTTGTTTGAATGGGGAGCTCATTGCTTTCCCTCGTATTCTCCCAAGCCCTCTTTGACAGCAAAAGAATTGCCCCTATTCCGATCTTTGAATGGGGGTCGAAGCTGCCGTCGCAGAAGAGATAAAAGGTATTTTTGCCGGAAATCACGGGCGAACCTTACCCTTTTGGTGATAAAGAGTGGGACCTTTTCGCTACCGACCATTTTTGTGGTAGCTTTGATACCACTCATGAAGACTAAAGAAGAAATTTGCACGAATTGGCTCCCTCGATACACCGGAGTCCCGGTTGCGGATTTTGCAGACTATATTTTACTTACTAATTTTCAATCCTACGTGACTAGCTTTGCCACCCGGTTTTCCGTTCCCGTGATGGGGATGGATAGGCCGATGCCGAGTGCGACTTGCAAAGCCTCCAACATTTCGATCATCAATTATCAAATGGGCTCGCCCAATGCCGCGACCATCATGGATCTGCTCACTGCGAGAAAGCCGAAAGGCGTTCTATTCTTGGGAAAGTGCGGGGGGTTAAAGAAAAGTACGGAGATTGGACATTTTATTCTCCCCATCGCGGCCATTCGGGGAGAGGGAACTTCCGGTGACTATTTTCCGCCCGAGGTGCCGGCCTTGCCCTCGTTTAAAATGCACAAGTTTGTCTCGGAAAAGTTGGTCGAGCATAGTTATGAATACCGTACCGGAGTCGTTTACACGACGAACCGGCGAGTCTGGGAACATGACGAAGCGTTTCGCGAGCGTCTCAGAAATATCACCGCTCTTGGTATTGATATGGAGACTGCGACCATATTCATCGTGGGCCATAAGAATGACATCCCTCGCGGTGCGCTTTTACTCGTTACGGACGTCCCGACGACTCCCGAAGGCGTGAAAACGGAGGCCTCGGACAAGATGGTCAACAGTAAGTGGGCCGAGGCCCACTTGGACATTGGGATTCAATCGCTGGTGGAAATCCAAACTCAAGGCGAAGAGATCAAGCACTTCAATTTTTGACGTTTATACGGGCGAATTTGTGGTACTGGACTCCACAATGGACTTTGCCCAGCTCAAGTTGCCGCCTGCTCTTCAGAAAGTCATCGCCGCTATTGGTTACTCCCGGCTCACTCCCGTGCAAGAGCGTTGTATTCCACTGCTTTTGGACGGTAACGATGTGATTGGCCAGGCCAAGACTGGAAGCGGAAAGACCGCTGCGTTCGCGATTGGCCTTTTGGAGAATATCGACATGGGCTCGCGGACTATCCAAGCATTGGTGCTTTGCCCTACGCGGGAGCTCGTCACGCAGGTGGCGGATCAGATCCGCAAAATTGGTCGGTATTTGCCAAATCTTCAGGTCCGAACGATTTACGGGGGCCGCCCCGCCCATTTTGAGCGCCGTTCCCTGGAGCACGGAGTGCACATCATTGTCGGTACGCCGGGGCGGGTGTTGGATCATCTGGGTCGTGGAACTCTCCAATTTTCAACCGTGAAGACGGTGGTTTTAGACGAAGCGGACCGTATGCTCGAGATGGGTTTTCGTGAAAAGATAGAAGAGATTTTGAGCAACACTCCTTCCCATCGCCAGACCGCACTTTTTTCGGCGACTTACCCTCCGACTATCGAAGCATTGAGCCGCCGTTTTCAAAAATCGCCCGTGCATATTGTCGTGGAAACTCCGGCATCCGAGATGCCTGAGATTGAGCAGCGTCTTTTTCGTTGCAACCAAGAAGGCAAAGCCGATGCGCTATTGGCGTTTCTCACCACGCGGCGCTTGGATTCCGTATTAGTATTTTGCAATTTCAAAGTGCGGGTAGACGAACTCGCTACCAAGCTTTCGAAGGCAGGCTTGAGCGTGGATCGAATTCACGGCGATTTGGAGCAGCACGAGCGCGAGCGTGTGATGGCGAAATTTCGTAACCATAGCACGCGCATTCTCATTGCTACCGACGTGGCGGGGCGCGGTCTTGATATCGCAGGTTTGGACGCTGTCATTAATTTCGATATGCCGTCCGAACCCGAACAGTACGTTCACCGCATAGGTCGAACAGGCCGGGCGGGACTTAAAGGACTGGCAGTTACGTTCGTTACGGACGCTGAAGGTCCCAAGCTCGAGCGCCTACGAGAAATCACGCAGCTTCGCTTGGAAATTAAGCCAGCGGCTTCACTCGGCGTCGTCAAAGGCAAGGCCCTTGCCCCACAGATGCCCATGACCACGCTTTCTATTTTGGGAGGGCGAAAGAGTAAGCTTCGTGCCGGAGATATTCTTGGAGCGATTACGGGTGATGCCGGAATTCCAGGCGATCAGGTGGGCAAGATTGAAATCCAAGACCGCGTTTCTTTCGTGGCAATCGCTCGCCCTTCAGCAAAAACGGCGTACGCCTATTTCCAACAGGGCAAAATCAAAGGACGCCGTTTCCAGGTGGAGTGGGTGAAGTAGTATCCGTCATCCGGGCCTATTGACCCATTTTTTTGGGGATTTTCATTAAGAAGTCGCTTTGTTTTACAGAGCTGGTAAAGGGTGCCTACGGTTGAAGTGAGACTTCAGGCCACGTTTTATAAGAGTTCGCGTTAGAAAACGAACCGCATCCGAGGTTTTCCCTCGTTAAAACAATACCTTACACTCACGATCTACCACTTATTAATTAGCTAGCTACCGAAAAAACAACCCCACGGCTGCGCCGAAGTGAGTCGGTTTGCTACAGAAAGGTATTTTTGAAAACGTTTACTACTTTTAAAGAACTGGAGCTACCCGCTCCGCTTCACGCGTCGCTCGAAAAGATGAACTTCCTTGCTCCAACGCCCGTGCAGGCAGCGAGCCTCCCTCCGGCATTGGAGGGACGGGATATTCTAGGTTCCGCGCAAACCGGAACCGGCAAGACTGCTGCGTTCGGAATTCCGCTTCTCGCTAAGCTCTATCCCAACCCCGGAATGAAGGCGCTGATTTTGGCTCCCACACGAGAGCTGGCCGCGCAAATTCACAAGGTACTCAGAGACATGGGCGGTGCAATGAAATTGAAAGGGGCCCTACTCGTCGGGGGAGAGTCTTTCTACCGTCAAAAAAATGAGGTAAAGGGCGGAGCAGATTATTATGTTTGTACTCCAGGACGACTCATCGATCACTTGGATGCTGGGCTTAAGTTGCCTCAGGTAAGTATTCTAGTTTTGGATGAAGTGGATCGAATGCTCGATATGGGATTTGCCCCGCAATTGAAGCAGATCGTTCCCCACATTCCTAAAAAGCGTCAGACGCTTCTCTTTTCGGCAACGCTGCCCAAAGAAATTCTATCGATCGCTGCTACCTACTTGAGCCAGCCGGTCGAAGTGCATATCGGCGCCACATCCCAACCCATTGATCGGGTAAAGCAGGAAAGTCATAAGACGACACATTTAGCGAAGAACGATCTTTTGCTTTCCCACTTGTCTGAAATTAAGGGCCGCGTGTTGGTTTTTACTCGCACGCAACGTCGTACGGATAAGGTTTTTCAGCTTCTAGAGCGAAATAAGTTCTCCGTGGTCAGTCTTCACGGAGGCCGCACTCAGGGGCAGCGAAAAGAAGCATTGAGCAACTTTCGAAGTGGTAGTCACCTTATCATGGTGGCGACCGACATCGCTGGCCGCGGCATTGACGTAGACGATATTGAAAGTGTGATCAACTACGATCTTCCGCAAAGCCGCGAAGATTATATTCATCGAATTGGTCGGACAGCACGCAATGGCAAAACCGGAAACGCGCTGAACTATCTCACCCCAAGCGATCATGGCGGAAGAAATATCATTACTGAGCCTCAAGCCAAGTCCAGTAAGGGACAGATTTCTATTCCTCAAGGACGGTCCAACAAACCTGGTTGGAATAAAGGGGGATGGGATAGTCACGGAGGACGCAATCGCCCGGATTTTCAGAGGAGGACGCCAGCGGAAGGATACGCAGAGGCGTCGAATAAATCGAAAAAGTCCTTTGCTGATCGCCCGAAAAAGCCGCACTTTAAATCTTCCGATTGGTTAGAGGCGGAATTTCAAAAGCCTTTTCAAGAAAAGAAACCGTTTCAAGATCGTAGGCCTTTTTTCCAAAAGGGAAAGCCGGCGTTTGGAGATCGTAAGCCGTTCGGGGATCGTAAGCCGTTCGGGGATCGTAAGCCCTCGATGAACGGAGGTAAGCCTGCTTTCGGTCCGAAGGAGCGTTCCTTCGAGGAGAAGAAAACGCCGGTTGAGTTTAGAGCCCCGGGCGACAGGCGTCCTTTCGGAGCGGAGAATAGACCAGCTCGAAAACCTTTTTCAACGCGCAGGCCGGGCGGCTATAAGAAGCGATCCTTCGGGCTAACCTAAGGT
>JAHFAF010000454.1 GCA_023250715.1 Pseudobdellovibrionaceae bacterium
CTCCAATATAGATTCGAAGCGAAACGGTGCCGAATGCGAGGGAAGCCGTCATTTTTCAGTGGAGGGGGGCCTGCGCAGCAATAATTCCGCGTCAGCGGAATTATGCGTAGTAGGCGAATCCTATCTGGCGCGCATCTTCCTTAAAACCCGTTCGTCGCTTTCCAAGGAAGAAACTTGGATCCATCAACTAATAATTTAGTTGATATCAACTAAGCTCTTAGTTAGTATGGACCTATGGGTAAGTCCAAAAAACTTCCGCAGAAACTACTGACTGACACCGAATTAGAGATGATGCGCGTGCTTTGGATGCGCACGGAAGGAACGGTTCACGACGTTCTAGAGGGGCTGCCGACGGAAAGAAAGCTTGCCTATACCTCAGTCTCCACGATTTTGAGAATTCTCGAGCAAAAGGGTGTTCTTGATAGTCGAAAAGACGGCCGAGGGCATATTTACTTTCCGAAGCTCGATAAAAAAGAGTACGAGCTTCGCAGTCTCGGGCATCTCATGCGAAACGTTTTTGGGGGGGAACCCGCACATTTGGTTTCTCGGCTTTTGGAGTTGAAGGGTTTGGATGAGGCTGAGTTGAAGACCATTCGATCTCTTCTAGAGTCTAAAGGAAAGTGACATGGAAATTTTAGGGGCGGTATACTTCCAGCTTGCTTTGGGTTTGAGCGCGCTGGGAATAGTAACACTTCTATTTCGCTTGCGCCTTCGGCAAGCGCGAGCTCTTCTTTGGATGACTTTCGTTTTGGCTCTCGTTCCCACGCCGCTGAAGAAGATTGGCCCGATTCCGTCGGCTCAGCTCTGGTCTGCGCCATCGATGCGTGCTGCTGCTGGCCCGGAACCTACCTCCATCGTGAGCCTAGGAAACTCTCGATATTCCACGTTGGTTCCCTTGTTCCCATTCACGACCGCCGCCTGGTTCTTAATTTCTCTGGGCTTCATTTATGGGATCACTCGTCTTGTGAGAAGTTTTCTTTTTCTTTCGAAGCTTCGATGGACCAGTCCCTGCTTTCGACGATTGGGTCGTTTGGAAATCCGGGTGAGTAATCGAGAACCTGTGCCGTTGAGCTTTTGGTTGCCAAAAGCTTCCGTGGTTTTAGTTCCTGAATTTTTGCTCGACTGCCCGGGAGATTTGGCGATAGCGATTCGGCATGAAATTCAACACCACCGGCAGGGCGATACTCGTTGGCTCTATGGAATAGATGCGTTGAGTTCCCTATTCTTTTGGAACCCTTTCGCCCAATGCCTTTCCCGATCAATTTTGGAAATTCAGGAATTTGCTTGCGATGAAGCACTCGTACTCCGGAAACGAGTTTCGCCACAAGCATATGGTGGCTGCCTATTGAGGGTGGCCGAAAACGCTCGGAGAGTTCAAAGCCAATATGCCGGTACCGCATGTGCCGCTTTGGGCTCCTCGGCATCTTTACTCAAACGGAGGATCGTTCACATGTTAATCGACAAAAAAACAAACCGCGCGAGGAAATTCATTGCGTGGATAGGTACCGCAATAGGAATGATGTGCGTGGTGACTGGATGGGCCACTCAGTTCGGCGTGCAAGACCGTCGAATTTCCTGGAGTCAGGCGGAAGCTGTTGTTAGCTCTCGCTCACACAGTTCTTTTCCAATCACTCTTAATGAGTCGGTGTTGAAAGCACTCAATCTTTACGCTGGAACTCCGGATGGAAGGGAGTACATTCAAAGCGCATTGACTCGCATGGAGAGCTACCGGCCAATGGTGCAGGAAAAGCTTTCCGAGTACCATTTGCCGGAAGAACTTTTGGCTCTGCCTATTATGGAGTCTGGGTATCAAAACCTTCCACAAAATCCGAAACCTCTTTATTCGGCCGGTGTGTGGCAATTCATTCCCCAAACCGCTCGAAATTTCGGGCTCCGGGTCGATAAGAAGAAAGACGATCGGCTAAACGTGGAGAGGGAAACTGATGCAGCCTCCCGCTATTTGAGTTCCCTCTATTTGCGCTTTCGCGACTGGGAGCTCGCCGTTCTTGCATACAATGCGGGTGAAAACGGGGTTCAAAGAGGTATCAACCAAACGGGAAAGAGAAATGCCTGGGATCTTATTGAAGCTGGATTCGGAGGAGACTCCGAGTACCTGGCTAGGATGATAGCGGCCGTTATTCTTATGCAGAGTCCCCAGCTCGTAAAATAAAACACGTGTGGGTTTGGTGTTGGTTTGACACCAAACCCACTTTTAGAGGAACAGTTATTCCTTTATAGGAGTAACGGTAAGTTGATACAGTTTTTTTCCCACTTTATCTTGGGCGGAAACCGTTGCGGGTCCACCCCACCGAGTAATGACACTAGGCTGCACCGGTGTTTCTCCCGGGGCACTCATTTCAGTTTCCACCATGACCGCTTCTCCCTGAACCGTGGTGCGAATTTTCAGGGTAAGGGAGCCTTTTTCTTTCTTGGTAATCCATTTTCCAGCAGGTGCGACCAGAGTATCTTCGAATTTATTTTTTCGAAACTCTCCGCTTAACTTCAGTCTTACTGAGCTAACGGCGTGAGAGTTAGCACCAACACTTAAAAGGACAAGAAAAGAAAATATTTTCATTCATGAATTATACCATCGCGGAACAATGAAAGCGGTATAAAGGACGTATTAATGACGGCAAGCAGCGGTTCCCGCTTTCAGTAAAGGTGCGCTCAATCCCTTGAATAAGGAGGCGCTGATCTCCTTTACGGTCGCGTCCATATAGAAGAGAAGCTCTCCCGTGATGGTGCGGGTGATTTTCTTTCGTGCTACGAGGACATGAGGATCGGACATGAAATTTTCGTCTTCGATCTGAAATCCTAATGTGCTTTCGAAGGTAGCTTTAAAATATGTCCAGGCCCAAGGCTCCCCGCTAAACTCCCCTTTGCCGGTAACAGTGCCGGTAGAGTCCTTGAGAGAAAACTTATTTCCCTCTACGGTAAGGTAAGAGGAATACTTCTGAACGCAATCAGGTCCCTTTACTTCAATAGCAGTTTCGGTGATGAGGCCCTTTTCTGGTTCCGTTACTTTTTCAACGAGCAGAGGATTTCGTCCGAGTTCTTTTCCCGCGGCGTTCGTAATAGTCTCTTCCCCCAAATAATAAGTTGTCCCCGCCCACGCGAAAGAACTTAGGAAGGTTAGCGCCGTCAGGATCCATTTTGCGGTCATTTGTAACTCCTTATTTCATACAAGTACCTGGCATCGAAAGGGGCGTATTGTAAAAACGCGACAAACTCATCTCTTGAATGCCGAAGGTGGGGATCCCGTTATCGAGCGAAAATCCCGTAATAGGTGCGCTTGGTCGTGGTAGCCCAATTCCAGTGCAAGATCCAAGGAATCCGTTTCGGATAAATCGATGAACCCACTCAGAGCCTTTTGCACGCGTTGTATTCGAACCCATGATTTCGGCGGTAAATGAAGATGTCTCGAAAATACGCGTTGTAAAGTTCTAGGAGTCACTCCAATGTTTTTCGCAAGATCACTCACGGAACGAAATT
>JAHFAF010000455.1 GCA_023250715.1 Pseudobdellovibrionaceae bacterium
TTCGCGGTCGCGCGCCTTTTAAGCTACGTCATTTACGCGAATACCTGGGTCTCTATCTTGGTGCTGATGTTTTCGCTGGGGATCCTTAGTCGGATTCTTCTTACGTTTTCCTCCGGTTTTTTCGGTCATGGCTGGCCATTTTTTTCCTTCGCAAATTTTTCCCTGGGAAGCCTCGTCTTCAATGCGGTATTGGGCTACTTCGTCTATTCGGCCTTGGAGTGGACGGATTGGGCGACGAGCAAGGTCCCTCGCATCAATATTGAGCTTGCCGAGGGCTCTTTATGATCGGCCGCGAGGATGAGGTACGCGGTTACCGAGATCGGGTAAAGCTCTTTCAGGCGATTGTCGTCTTGATGTTCTTGTTGATTGTCTCTCGTCTTGTCTATCTGCAAATCCTCAAAGGGGATGACTTAAGAAAATACTCCGAGGAAAACCGTCTTAAGAAAGACAAGCTCTTTCCTACACGCGGGATTATTTACGATCGAAATGGCAAGGTGATCGTTGATAATCGAGCCTCTTTCGATGTGGTGATGCTTGCTCAGTACTACCCTCGGCACGATGCCAAGATGAATGAGCGGCTTGCGAAGGCACTCCAGATTTCGGTTGAGGAAATAAAACGTCGAATTGAAAAAGGAAGAAAGGGCGCAAGCTTTTACCCCGTTCTCCTGCGAGCGGATGTTTCTAAGGACATTTTGGCTTCGATAGAAATGGACGCGGAAGGCTTTCCCGGCGTTGATATCGAAACCAACGTGCAAAGGCGGTACCCCTATTCGGAAATCGCGGCGCAACTTCTCGGATATACCGGCGAGGTAAATACCCGCGATATCGACAACGATCCGAAGCAGATGCTCGAGTCGGGCGATTATATCGGGAGGATGGGTATCGAGCGTACCTACGATGACTATCTTCGGGGTATCAATGGAGTTGGCTATGTGGAAGTGGACGCAATGGGGCGTCGAAAGAAAACGGAAGGTGCGGAGAAATTATTGGGATTTGTTGCGACAACGGAACCGGTGCCGGGAAACAATATTTACCTGACCTTGGATGCCGATCTGGAAGTAGCCGCGGCGACGGCGCTGAAATCCAGAAGCTTCAATGGTTCTGTAGTAGCACTCGATCCCCGCTCCGGGGAAATTCTGGCGATGGTGAATAGCCCCTCTTACGATCCGGGGCTCATCTCCGGCCGAGAGGTGAATGCGAAAATTTGGTCGGAGCTAAGGAACAATAAAGACCGCCCCTTAAGAAACCGCGCAATCCAAGATCACTACCCCCCAGGCTCCACGTTTAAGCTTTTTGTCGCCATGGCTGGCTTGTCCGAGGGGGTAGCGTCGCTCAAAACAAATGTGACCTGCGCAGGCCAGATGGGTTTTGGAAATCGTGTTTTTCACTGCTGGAAACGGCACAACACGGTGGATTTTTTGAGGGCCATCAAGGAGTCTTGCGACGTTTTCTTTTACCAGCTTGGAAATAACCTCGGTGTGGATACGATTGCGAAATATGCGCGCTGGTTCGGCCTCGGCGCAAAGACGGGAATTCGGCTTGCGGGAGAGAGCACGGGAAATATTCCGGATACGGAATGGAAACTGAAAACCTACAAAGACGTTTGGCATCCCGGAGAGACGTTGAGCGTAGCTATCGGGCAGGGGTATGTCGATGTCACTCCTATTCAGCTCGTAACGGCCTATGCTGCGATTGGAAATGGCGGCTTTGTTTATCGTCCCTATCTCGTCCGGCGCATTGAAGGGCGAACGGGGGAAGTGATCAAGGAGTACCAACCGGAACTGGTTCGAAAAATAGAAATTCCCAACGAGGTTTTCGACGCTGTGAAAGAGGGGCTCTTCAAGGTGGTGAATGAACCGGGCGGCACTGCGTTTCTTTCGAAGAGCAAAATTACCGCGATTTCAGGGAAGACCGGAACCGCCCAGGTGCGCGCGTTTGGAAACATGAAAGACGTGAAATGCCCCGCTCTTCCCTATGAAGATCGCCACCATGGGTGGTTCGTCGGCTATGCGCCGAGGGAGAATCCGCAGATCGCGGTGGTTGCCATTACGGAGCACACCTGCCACGGAACGGCGGGAGCCCCTGTGGTGAAAGAAGTCGTGGAAGCTTTCATGACAAAGCAGGCGGCGCTCTCCGGGACGCCCATCGTTTCCGAGGCGGCAGTGAAGGAAGCGGAAGAGGCGGCAAAGAAACGAAACACGGCGAAGGCTGAAGCTCCCGTGAAGGAAACGACACCTGAAGGGGTGGATGAGTAATGTCGGTATTTAAAGAAACCAACGTCATCAAGACTTTCAATGTGGGACTCATTGTGACGATGCTGTCCCTTTTCTCATTGGGGATTATCACCCTCATCAGTGCGACAAAGGGTCCGGGAATTCACGATCTCTACAAAACCCAGTTGATGTGGTTTGGGATGGGGATTGTGATGAGCTTGGCACTCGTCTTCATCGATTCGCAAATTCTAGAGAAGGTAGCTTACCTGGGTTATGGCATTTGCCTGGTGCTTCTTGCACTCGTTCTTTTTATCGGAAAGATAGGCGGCGGCTCCCAGCGGTGGATTGGGCTTGCAGGGGTTCACATCCAACCTTCGGAATTTGCAAAGCTCGCGATTGTCTTTACCCTGGCGAAATATTTTCGCGACGAAAAGTCGGGCCCTCCTTATACGCTAAGGAAACTCGTCGTTCCGGGAATATTGATCGCGCCCTTTTTTGTGCTCATTCTTTTGCAGCCAGACTTGGGAACGGCGGGCGTCCTTTTTCTCGTTGCGGCCTCGATGATCTTGTTTTTAAGAGTAGACTGGCGGTCTCTCGCTCTTGTCGTCGTGATTGGATTGATTACCGTGCCTTTGGCGTATCGGTTTGTGCTCCATGATTATCAAAGAAACCGGGTCTTGACCTTTCTCGATCCCGGAAGAGACGCTCGGGGAAGTGGTTACAACGCGCTTCAGTGCAAAATTGCCGTGGGCTCAGGAAAGATATTCGGGAAAGGGTATCTGAAGGGAACTCAAGCCCAACTCAACTTCATTCCGGAGCAGCACACGGATTTTATTTTTTCCGTCTACGCGGAAGAGCGAGGCTTTCTCGGGGCTCTTTTACTGCTGGGGCTCTACGTGACCTACTGTTTTTTTGCTCTACGCACCGTTGCGCGCGCGAGAGATAAATTCGAGATGCTCTTGGCGTTTGGTTTGAGCGCTATCATTTTCTGGCATGCATTTATCAATATTGGGATGGTGAGCGGCGTTTTGCCCATCGTCGGCGTGGGCTTGCCGTTTTTCAGCTATGGCGGATCTTCTTTACTCACCTTCATGACGGCAACCGCCCTTTTGCTAAACCTCGGTCGCAAGAAATATATCTTTTAGCTTCTTCTAAACTCCGCGGCGGTATTTGCCGCCGATTTCGTAGAGGGCCTGGGTGATTTGGCCTAACGAGCAGAGGCGGGAGGCGTGCATGAGCTCTGCGAAAATATTTTCGCCGTTTTGAGCTGCGGCTTTC
>JAHFAF010000113.1 GCA_023250715.1 Pseudobdellovibrionaceae bacterium
AGCGCGGTAAGGAGCAAAATCTCTGCCGCCACGAAACCAGACTTGTTTTCCATTCGCATAAATCACCTCACGGACTGTAGACGCTCACTCCATCCACATACCAATGAGCGCCCGAGTTTTTTAGGCTCGCCGAAAATTGGAGTTTGTTCGAGGAATTCAGGGAATAGCCGGAAATATCCGCATCAATAGTCTTCGGAGTCGATATCGATTGAGAATTGGCGTCCGAGTACACAGTCTGCCAATCGCTCCCATCGTAAATCTTCACCGTGAAATTATCCGGAGACGAAATACTGCCGCTATTCATGTAACTAAAAGCCAGGTGGGCGGAGGAAATTCTGGAAAGATCGAGTGGGATTTCAATGATTGCCGTGTCACTTCCACTCGCGGTATTGGCATCATCGATCCGATAGTATCCTAGATTGGCAGAGCCCTGAAGCGACCAGGCACTGTGGCTTCCATCCGTCTTAGTCCAGCCGTTTCGCAGAGTCGCGCACTCGAAACCTTCGGTGAATATATAGTTTCTCTCCTGAATAGAGGGAAAAATCACATTGAACATTCGATTAGGGCGGTTCTGCGGGTCGAGCGCTCCCACGTTCGTCGTCAAAAGATTTCCAGTCATGACAAAAGAAGTATTCGTGGTATCCAGGTTCGAGGCGAAAACACTCCCGTTCGCACACACGATAGGATTTGAAGTGGATTCCTTCTTACGATAGAGGTTCCGAATGGTGCCGGTGGGGCCTCCCCAATAATAGAAAACCCGATTACCGGAGCCATCCACCATGCAGAGTGCATAACACTTCGTCGAATCGACATATAGAGCCCGCATGTCCGAAGCTTCTCTTTCAAGAGCGTCCGCGGCACTGGAAATTTTCAAGCGAACATCATCGGAGCTCAAGATATCTTGAAAGACTCTAGCCGAGGGATCGAAAAAGGCCGTCGTCGCTGCGATGAGAAATGCGCTGATTCCCATAGCAACAATCATTTCAATTAGGGTAAACCCGCTGTTTTTGAGAACGTGCCTCATAAAGTATTAGGGCAAGGCGAAAATCTTTTTCAAAACGACTTCGCGGTGCCCCCCATTCCAACTAATTTTTACTGTGACAAGTTTGAAGTCGGTCGAGCCATCGGTTACCGAGGTAAAACTACCTACTCCGGGCGCCGAGGGTATCGGGATATTGACCACACTCACCCATTGAGAAAAGCCGCCATAACCGGAAATCGCGGCACCGCTTCTATCCGAAGCGGGACTCAGCGGCCCCCAGGAGGCGTTAAACACATTGTAGTCATCAATGTCGTTGAAATTACTTCGTGAGTATCCGGAAACTTCACCATTCTCTGCGCCGTTTCCCGGAAAGTCTGAGCTTTCCTTAAAGCGCCGCTCGGAAATCTCATTCATTAGACTATTGGCTAAGAAAAAGGCTTGCTCGCTCAATCCCTGATCGGAGCCCGCGACCATCGCGGTAGTGAACATATATGCAATGGCCGGAAGCCCGATTCCAGCAACGAGAATCGCAGTTGCTACTTCCAGCAGACTAAAACCCGATACCGATCTTAATTTGTTTTGGCTGAAACACATAAAATCACCCGATTACGGCTCAGCATCCACACACAGCCCATTCGCATTATTTGTTACGTAATAGGTTCCGCTTTCCGTTTCCCGCGAGCATTCGGACTCTCCTTCGACTGTCCGACCGATGCCAGTAAGGTCAGGACTCCAACTACTCGGGAACTCCGGATATACCGGCACCACTTCTACTCCCAAAACTTGGCCGCGCACCTGGCACAGGGCCAAGGCCTGAGACCGATTTAAGACTTCATTGTTGGCAAAGCTTGGATCCGAAGAGGCCTCGGAGGAGGATTCCGCTCTAGCAAGAGCATTTTCCTTCGCGGCATCGCAAGAGCTTCCGGAACCAGAAATGTGAAAGGAATAGCCCCGGGGTGTCTCGTCTAGGGACCATGAGATTCTGGGTAAGAAAACCAAAATAACAACGACTATCATTCGACTATGCATAACCCACCTCCAGCTACGTTCCACCGCCACGCTACAACTTCAGCGTACACTGGAAGTCTTCGACTTACTGCCCCCCGCTTGGGGGTGAGATTATGGCGAAACCATCACAATCATCATTTTTTGATGAAGCTCGGGCTCAGGCGGCGGCGATGTGGAGGCTTAAGATAATCGCAAGAATGGAAACCAAACTCATGATGAACGAGTAGAGCGTCTGCATGGTTCCTCCTGTTTGAAAGTCCCTCATTAATTTCAGACTATTTCATTTGTTCGATGTCGGGGGAAAATCGCCCCACCTAACGTTAACAAATCAACACGGCCCATCTTCGCAAAAAAATCGGAACTTTCTTTAAACAGCGCTCAGCGACAAACCGCAAAAGGTAAAGTATTCTCCCAAGAATGCGCTTCACTATTCTCATCCTGATCTTATCCTCGCTCACTATTCAAGCCATGGAGGGGCTGAGGAAACACAGCTCGAATCCGCTTCAAGCCGAAGCTGTCATGGAGTCTCTCTTACCTTGGGAGACCCCCATCTCCGGCTTTTTCATCCGTAGTCACCACGGCGTTCCCCTGGTCGACAGGGAAAACTTTTTCCTAGAAATAGACGGATTGGTCGAAAAGCCGCTTCGCCTGACCCTGAAGGATCTGGAAGACTACCCGCCGCTGACTCTCCACGCGGTTCTGGAATGCGCCGGAAATTGGAGGAGCCGTCAGAAGCCCCGAGTGGCCGGAGTGCAATGGGACAAAGGGGCTGTTGGAAATGCTGAATGGACCGGGGTATTGGTCGCAGACCTCTTGAAGGCCGCAAAGGTAAAACCGGAAGCGAAGTTTGCTCGGATTGAAGGAACGGATAAACCAGCCCTTCCCAGCGTTCCGGCCTTTGTGAGAAGTGTCCCTCTCGCAAAAATGCTTGATAGAAACACTTTACTCGCCTTGAAAATGAATCGCGAGACATTGCCCCTTTTGCATGGCGGACCCTTGAGACTCATTCTTCCTAACTGGTACGGGCAAAACTGGATGAAGTGGGTCACCCACATCACTCTCACCGAAACCGAGGATCAGGGATTTTATATGAAGAAGGGATATCGGATGCCGAAAACCCCACTCAAGCCGGGCGAGAAGTGGGACTCCGCCACAGGGGTTCCGGTTCAGGAACTTCGCGTGCAATCCCTCATCGTAAGCCCAGCGCCAGATCAGGAGGTCCCCATAGGGAAATTAACCATCCGGGGAAAAGCATTTTCGGGAGCAGGAACGATTGCGAAAGTCGAAATATCCTTAGACCGAGGAAAGAGTTGGAAGCTTGCGCGGCTGGAGCCAGCCCACACGGATGGCGGCTGGCAGGCCTTCGAGTTGGATGTGGAGAATAGAAGGATGGGAAAGTTCTCAGCGATGTCCCGGGCCACCGACTCGACACAACAGGCCCAACCGTTGAAGTTTGAATCGAACCCTCCTGGGTATCTTGGAAATGCTGCGGATGAAGTTTCCTATAAAGTAGGCAAAGTCTCCCCGGTTGGATCCGAGGAACTGGTGCAGGAGCGTTGCCTCATTTGCCACACCCAAGAGCTTATCGACAGTCAGAGGCTAAGCCCAGAGGGCTGGGAAAAAGTGGTGACCAAGATGGAAACCTTCGGCGCAAAAATTTCCAAAGAAGAGCACCTCACCCTCGTGGCTTATCTTGCAAAGCGTTCGCCACATTCCGAAGCTGCGACTACAGATTACGAAACGGAAGTAGGTAAATTGATGGAGTCGGAACTTGTGAAGGGAAATTCCGATGCAGGGGAAAAACTTTACGCGTCTCACTGCGCTCTCTGTCATGGAGATAAAGGAGAAGGAAAGACAGGGCCGCGCCTCTCTGGAAAACAAGTTTCAAGGTCGAATTTTTGGCTCAGCGTGGTCGATGGAAAACGCTCGATGCCGTCTTTTCGAGAAAGTTTGAAGGAGAATCAAATAGCCGATCTCCACGCGTATTTGTTCAAGAGGAATTAGGAATTTAGTCCATTGCCCCAATTGAAGTCGGCGTGCGGCGACAGTCGTTTTTTGCGGTTCTCGCGACCTCCGGAATCGCGGCCCCTTTTCCTATCGCCGGCGAATTCGGCAAAAGAGCGAAGTTGAAACCCACCGGATCCACAAAGACTGTTTTTAGATCCGGAATTGGTAATGAATGTTGCTCATTCTTCTTGAATTTCTCTTTCCATTGGGCAGGCATCACAATTTCTTCGTCGATCGCGTAGCGATCCACCAAATTATAATCGCTATCAATATTCTCCAAGTCTGCCTTCCCGATATTCATTCCTGCCTTCCTAGACGTCGGGTGATAAAAAATATTATTTCGAACGAAAATTTTTCCGGTTGATGCAAGGATCTGAAAGCCCTGTCGTCCATTCTCAGCCATTACGACAGTGTTATTGATGATTTTTAGATTTCTCGGGCCGTCTCCCGCATCCTGCTGAAAAGCGACGATCCCCGTCGCGTGATTGTTGTAGAGAATATTATTAGCGATGAGAGAATCCTGAACCCCGTCCATATTGATGCCCGCCCCTCCCTTCACGCCGTTGTCGTGGATGATATTCCCTTCTATTCTTCCCCCGTTGATCACTCCAGGCGGTCCGTTAGTCAAATCGCCATTCATATGTAGCCCGCAACCCGCGTTGTCGTGCAGGTGATTGTAACGGACGGTGGGACGCTGACTGCTGTCCGAAATGTAAATTCCATGTTCGAGCTTGGAACCAAATACGTGATTGTTTTCCAAGAGCACATCTCGGGAATGATCGCAGAAAATTCCCCAGGTTTTTGCATCACTAAAGGTGCCATTTCTTACCGTAATGTCCTGACTATTATCGATGCGAAGGCCAGCCCGAAATGCCCGTTCAGAATTAAGACCGTCGAGGATTACATGAGCAGACCCAGTAATAAAAATGGTGTCTCGATTCCGTCCCTCCTCTGTACGATCGGCCGTGACGTCAATGAACGCGTCCTTGCCTTCCGCGACAAAGGCCACAGGGGAACCTTTGAATCCGCGAATTCCATCAATATCAAAACCCAAATAATGCCCTTTCCCTAAGTGAACGGTGTCTCCGGGCCGCAGACCTTTCAAAACGCGTCGCACTTCCCTACAGGGGGATTCCTTTGTGCATTTGCTCTCATCGCTGCCTCGATTTGAGACATAAAAATTTCGCAAATTCGCCGGTTGAGGGGTCAGCGGTTCCACTTCTAGACACTTGGTGTCACCCAGGGCAGAAAATGCGCAAAGAGTCAAAAAGCAAAGAGCTACGCCATTAATTTTCAAAGTGCCCCCCGGTTAGGCAAACTGTGAAGGATCTCACAAGATCCCCAAGAGATTGAAACAGCTCTAGAGTATCCAACACTATGAGTTGCCACATCGCGCAGTGCAGGAAAGTTCCGTAGCTAAAATTAAGATTCTCATAAGAATTACCGATAGATCTCAGGTAATGGTCTCATTTTTGTGAACGAATAGTAATGGACAAACGCCTTCAAGAACTTCTGTTAGGCCTCATTAAGCTGCGAGGACGTTCGCTTTTGATCATCCTTTTGGCGAGCCTTCCGCTTTCCATTGTAGTGTCTCGAAGACTTCCCGTTCGTTACACCGCTGAAATGCGGATTTTTGTCGATGCGCCTCGATTGACGGATTCCGAGACTCTCTCCCCTGGCGAAGGCCTTGAGCAAACCGGACGTGACAAAGTCATCAACACGCAGAAGGGCCTTATCGACTCCTACTCCGTCTATAAATATGCAAAAGAAAAACTTCTCGCCGAGAGAGAAGGTGGCCCTAAGCCGACGACTTCGATGCTTCGAAGAGTGAAAAGTGGAATAAAGGACTTGATCTTGGGAAGGAATTTCAGCGTCGAACTCGACGACATTTCGGATCCTAACTACCAAAAATTCAAAGAGGTCATTGAGTTTAAGCCCGAAGTGCAGAGTGGGTATTTCTTACTGGGCTTTTCGAGCAGAGATCCTGAGCAAGCAGTAAAAGTGACTCAGTACCTTTATGAAGGACTGCTGGAACTTCAGAAAGACATGCAAAATGGCCAGAGAGACCGTGTTGCCAAATACATCGATAAGAAACTACAAGAAGCCCGTGAAAATCTCGCCCAAGTCGAAGAGGAAATAGGTCGCTTCGTAAGGGAGAATGGTCCGCCACCGAATGCGGATTACACCTCTTCGAGCTACAAGAACCTTGCGTCTGTTCAGCTTGCCGTAAGTAATGCCGAGCTCGACATGAAAGAGAAGCAGATGCGCATGGAGCATTCGAAAAGCCTGCTCGAAAAATTGACTCGCGGAAGCAATGGTGAAGCAGGGGAAGCCGCTGCGGACACGACCTCGGTCTTGGTGGAAATCGATCAGTTGGAATCTGCTCTCCTTGGCCGTACCGCGTCTGGAAATCGAGCGCTCACCGAAGATGTGAGAAAACGTCTTAACTATCTCTACGATGTCTTACGAAAGAGAACCGGATCCAAGCGGAGCTTGAGCGTGGACGGCATTAAGAGAACAATCGATGAGACCATTAGACGCACGCTGCAGGCCGAGTCGGACTTCAAGATCGCAGAAGAGATTTTCCGTAATCGAAAGGCCGAGACCGATAAGATGCAAGAGGCCCTGCAGGATGTTCCTCTCGCTGAGGGCGAGTACAACAAACTTCTGCTCAAGCAAGTTCACTTCACAAAGCTCATCGATACGATGACAAAACACTATGTTTCGATGTTAGCAAAAGCGGATAGCGACTTTGTACGGCTTCATGCGATCTCAAAGCCCCTTATCGATGAAGGTGCGGCTGTAAAAACGAAGTACCGAACCTTCATGACTCTGTGGCTCTCCCTAGTAGCCATCTTCGTCATTGGACTCGTGGGCTTCGATTTTTCCAGACAAATTGTAGTTCTGCCCTGGCAGATCACGGACTTCCCGGCAATGGGTTACCTCGGAATTTTCCCGCGCCCCCTGATGACAAAGAAAAAAGCAGTTACTGCTCTTGATCAATTGGAAACGAACCCCGTGGCAGGAGCTTTCGCCCGTCAGATGAAACGAGTACTACCCAAACCCGCGCAAGGAGGGCAATCGCTCATTCTGGCCGGCCAGTGCCCTTCCGCCGATCGGGTCATTTTTGGTCTTGCCTTGGCAGGCGAACTTGCCAAGGCCGGAGCCTCCGTCCTTTTGGTAAATACAAGTCGCGACAATATAGAAGCCGTGCGACGCTTCTATCCGAAAAGCAAAAGGCGCTACCGCACGAATAAAAGCATGAAGGACTTACTCGACTATCTTACGGATGAAGGTAAGAGGGGAGTTGCAGCAGCGTCCGTGGTCTTCATCCCAATGCACGAAGGCAACACGATGAAAAAGCAATTTAAAGCTGCCCGCGCTTACTTCGACTACGTGATGGTGGACACTGGTAACATGTCTACAAAATCGCTTCTAAGCTTAGTGAGTGAAGACGACTCCGTATTACTCACTTGTTGCCACGGTTCGACCTCCTTGCTCAACATAAATCGAGTTGTAAGCTCTATCGCCTCGCTGGGAATCCGCAGTTTGCAGGTTCGCACCGTACTCATTTCGCGCGAACTTCCCGAAAGCAAGTTCTCTGGAACTAATGCCATCGCTGTCGCTGCTAACAGCCCAGCACCTCGGGTCGCTTCTGCCTCTACAGCCCCTCCTGGGTTGCCGAGAAAATGATTCATGAATCGTCCACGTATTAGATCATTCTCACAATTTGGTCTACGTTCTTATTTCCTGTCTTCAGGCAAAGCCTTGAGAGCAGGAGATGTTGATTGCTCGGCGGGAGCCGCAACAGGCAAGGGGATCGGGCTATTTTGAACGGCGTTCAAGTCGGTCTTAGCATCGATTTTCTTCGCGCCTTCACCGATATTTTTGTTTTGAATCCGAATGACGATTCTTCGATTGAGGGATTGGTTTTCAGAGATGGGTTTCCCATTATCATCACGATTCTTTGCTACCGGCTCAGTATCGGAAAACCCCATAGGCCTTAAATCGGAGTGACGAAAGCCCAAGGACTCAAACAGGCGCACTACGGTACTTGCACGGCTCGCGGATAACTCCCAGTTACTCGGAAAGTACTTTGAAATGATTGGAGCATCGTCCGTGTGGCCCTCTACCGTTACGCGGAAAGCACTGGTAGCCGCTCGCTGAGTCAGCGCAGCCGCTATTTGCGTCGTCACCTCATGCGCCCTCTCCTTTAATTTCACGGAGCCTGAATCGAAGAATAGAGTTCCCTTAGAGACAATCATAATTCCTTCCGCCGTTTGCCTAACCTCAACCTCGTTCTCCAGCTTGCTCTCCTTCAGGATTTCTTTAATTTCCTTGGAGAGCTCTTCGTACGGCTTCACATACTTTACGCCCATCTGCTGCGCGGTGGCCTCTTTCAATTGCTCTAGTTTACTGGCATCAGGTTTCGAGAAGGCAGTAAGCATTACAAAGAATCCGAAAAGCAGCGTCATCATGTCGGCATAGGAAACGAGCCAGTTTCCGTCGCCGTCATCTTCAACTTTAGATCGTTTTGGCCAAGGGCGAGGTCGACGTGGACTCGCGTCGTTGGTTTCTTGTGATGGGGATGGAGTATGGGAGTGAGGCTTAGTCACTTCCTAAGCCACTTTCCGCATCTTATTCCTCTGCGCAGGTTGCAAATAGCTCTTCAAATGTTCGCCAACGAGAAGAGGGTGTTTTGAATGCTTAATAAGCCGAATGCCATCAATGACAATTCTGCGGACAATCAGGTCGTCCTCGCAAGCCTGGTTTAAGTTCTCACCGATAGGAATCAGGATAAAATTTGAAAAAACCAGACCGTAGAAGGTTGCCACGAGAGCCAAAGACATCGACGGACCGATTTTCTGAAAGGCATCGGGCGCCGCTAGCCCCTGAAGCAGGGCAATCATACCGACCGAAGTTCCGATTAACCCGAATGCGGGGGGAAACTTTCCGATGATGCGAAAGGTGGAAGAGTCCCGCTGATAGGTTTCGTTTTGAAACTCAACTCTCTTTTCCAACACTTCGAATAATTCGTCGTCACTCAGCCCGCCCGTCTCCATCAGTTGAAGGGACTCTTTTAGGAAGTGATTTTGAACCTTTGGAACAAGATTAAGGAGCTGCTTTCCACTGTTGATACTTACAGAAAGACTCACAATTTCGTTGATGGTGCGAACCTTGGTTGCGTGCCGCGTTCCCAAGATCGCCGCAAACATTACCTTGATCATGTTAAAAAAA
Organism: Pseudobdellovibrionaceae bacterium; assembly: GCA_023250715.1. GTDB lineage: Bacteria > Bdellovibrionota > FAC87 > UBA2466 > UBA2466 > JAHFAF01. The sequence continues at coordinate 9,236 of JAHFAF010000113.1, forward strand.
TATTTTAACGGAAAACAGATAAGGGCGGCAGCTGCGGTCCCGCCGATTACGATGATTCCTGCGTGCGGGCTAAGAAAGACGCCGGAGTTTTCAATTCCCCTAAATACGCCAAAAAAGAGTACGGCGGCACCTGCAAGAAACCCTAAAGGAACGGAAAGATTCACGGTTTTTCACTCCAGTATCGAGGATTAGTACTCTCTTTATATCTTTTCGTCTTTAAAGCCGCCGTCCTTTAGAAAGAGTTGGAATACGTAGAGGCTCCGCGTTATCAACAAGCGAGAGCATGTACGTGAGGTGTTGGTAGACGCGTTATTTTGTGGCGAACCACGACCGAGGGGAAGGAGAAAACGGGAATGGAGAGCTCGAAATCAACATGACGAACTAATAATCCTCTCGTAATATTTTACGTACTGATCGGTTACTGCGGACTCGGAAAATCGAGCCTCACAAGCCTCGCGGGCCTTCTTTCCCAAGGCTTTCACTTCTCCCGGGTTGTTAAGAAGATCGCGACAGGTGTTCGCGAGGGCCCCTTTCTTACCCATGTCTGTAGAAACGCCGCCTTCTCCCACTACCCACTCAGGAACAGACCCTTTGTTGGTCACGCATGGAATTCCCGTTGCCATGGCCTCTAACAAAACGAGCCCGAAAGTCTCATTCAGGCTAGCGAGGACAAACAAATCAGCGTTTTGGTAGAGACGAACGACGTCCGCACGATTGAAATTCACCAAAAAGTGGACCCTGTCTCCTAGAAGCTCTTTCCCCCGACGCAGAATCTCATCGGTATCTTTCTCCCAAGATCCCGCCACTACCAGATGTACGGGTAAGGCCGGATCAAGCTCTCGCAGAGTTGCGAACTCCTGAATCAGATAATCAATTCTTTTGTGTGCCGTCTTTATGGCCGCAACAGATAGAATTATTTTTCCATCAGGGGGAATACCGAGATCCACCTTATACCGGGAATCCCTTCCGGGCTGAAAGACAGAGGAATCAATAGAGCAAGGAATGAGTTCCCAAGTCGGTTTCCACACGTGAGCGGACTTGCATTCCTTCACTAGTTGAGGAGAAAAGACCTGAATGAAATCAAAGGCACTTAGGAATTCCATCGACTCTTCAGTGCCATTTCCTAATATGGTCTTGCCCTGAATCTTGCCCATCTTTTGAGCTTTATTTACGATGTACGCCACTTGAGGATCTTGTACATGCACTAAATCAACGGGTCTCCTTCGCAAGGCCCTTACGAGGTTCCAGGCAAAGGTAGTTTGTTCCACGGCATAGGGCCCCCCGAAGCCATATCGCCAAAAGAATCGACGGGGCAGACATTTGAGAAGTCGAGATGTTTTTCGAGAGAACCGCTGCCAGCAGGGAAGGACCTCCTCATAGGGCTTTTTCGCGTTCCCGCCGCCCATATAAAGACGGACATCCATGCCCCGGACCGCTAGGCCGGCCGATAACCCCTCCGCCCAGGACTCAATGCCTCGATTAACGTGACCGAGGCCACTACTCGCTATGGCAATTTTCATTTTGCCGGTCCCTTATCTAGAAAAAACAGGAGTTCATGAATGGCGGATATTTGCCGAAGTCCCTGATAGTCCAAGAAACTCGCGGTCTCATTCTGACTCCAACTATTCATATGGGTTGATCTTTAAAAAGATTAGCTTAAGTCAAGTGACACATCAAGGCACGCCTCCAACGTTTTCTTTAAGCCTTTAAAGCTTTCCTCAGTTGTGCCGAATATCTATTGAGGAGGATTCGTGCACTCATTCAGTAAAGCATTTCTACAGGCAGGATCCAAAGTGCTTGAGCAGTTGGACGCAAACAAATTGGATCAAATTGCTAGTGAGCTTGCGAACGTCAGAGATCGAGGGGGGCGTCTCTTTTTCTTGGGCGTAGGAGGAAGTGCCGGAAACTGTGGACACGCGGTAAACGATTTCCGCAAGATCTGCGGATTCGAGGCGTATGCGCCGACGGATAATGTTTCGGAGCTCACTGCCCGCACCAACGACGACGGCTGGGACACCGTATTCGTCGAGTGGCTAAAGGGATCGCGACTCCAGAAAAATGATGCAATTTTTATTTTCTCCGTTGGCGGTGGAAATGCTCAGAAAAATGTGAGCATGAATCTCGTCCGAGCTCTTGATTTCGCTAAATCCGTGGGCGCTACGATTTTTGGCGTCGTAGGCAAAGACGGGGGCCACACTGCTAAATGCTCCGACTTGATCTTGATTATTCCGACCATAACTCCCGACTGGATAACGCCACTGACCGAGGCATTTCATGGCATTGCCTGGCACTGTATTGTTAGTCACCCCAAACTGAAAGTCAGAGAGACTAAGTGGGAATCCGTGAGCAAAGCGGCGTGAAAAGATCGGCAGTCTTTCTCGATCGAGACGGCGTCATCAACGAGGCAGTGATCGAAAATGGGAAGCCACGCCCCCCGAGGACTAGCGCGGAGTTTAGATTTGTTCAAGGTGTAAAAGGAAGCACATTGGCTCTCAGTGAGGCCGGATTCGTCTTGATTGTCGTCACCAATCAGC
>JAHFAF010000456.1 GCA_023250715.1 Pseudobdellovibrionaceae bacterium
AAGCCAATCAAATCGTCGACAAAAACCACAAAGCTGTTCCGCCTCACAGTAAACGCCACAATGAAGACAGATCGGCTGAAAAAGTGCTGCCAAGACCGAATCGGTCAGCGCCAATATTGTGTGAGAGATTCCGGACATCGCAGTAACTTTGCTTCGAGAAGGTGGGAAAGCCCCACTACTTCGGAATCATCGAGATCCGCGAGGGTTCGCGCTACTTTTCCAAGTTTGGCTACCCCGCGATAACTCCATTGCCCTGAGTGAAGAAGGCTCTCCCAAAGCTCTGTCGCTTTTTCCGTCATTGCGGGTGGCGCTTCCTGATCTCCGTTTCTTTTTACTCCCTGGTAGCGTTGGTGCTGCATTCGAATGGCCTTCTCTACACTTCGGGCAATCCTTTCCCCGCTTGACCCTACATCGGAAGTTTTTCCAGGAGCGGAAAGGACAACGAGGAGATCGATCCGATCGATTAAGGGACCGGAGACTCGTTTTCGATAATTAGAAACCTGATCTTGGGTACATCGGCACCGTCGCCCGGAAGAAAAAAAGTGGCCGCAGGGGCAAGGGTTCATGGCAAGAAGCAGAGTGAAACGGGCGGGAAGACTTAACCGCGCCCCTACGCGGTGAATGTGTATTTCTCCATTTTGCAAGGGCTCACGCAACCCTTCTATCGACGAGCGAGAAAACTCAGGGAACTCATCTAGAAATAGGACTCCATGGTGCGCAAAAGTAACTTCACCCGGCACCACAATTCCACTTCCGCCCCCCAAAAGCCCGGAAGTGGAGACGGAGTGATGGGGCGCACGAAATGGGGGAAGGCCGAGAGAAAGAGGGGAGCACCCGGCAAGAGAAAGATGTTTTGCCGATTCCACAGCCTCGGTCGGGGAAAGAGTGGGCAAGAGATGAGGCGCACAGTTCGCCAGCATCGTCTTACCCACCCCGGGGGGACCGATGAAAAGGACGTGGTGGCGGCCAGCAAGCGCCACTTGAAGCGCTCGCTTTGCCAAGCCCTGGCCGCGCACCTTGTCCAAGCAGGAAGGATCGGAAAGAAAAATAGGTAGAAGAGAATCACCACAGGTCTCGAGTGTCTTTCCGGAAGTGAAATATTCGATCGCGTCTGCAACCGAAGCGACAAATCTCGCTTTCTTAGAACGTAAAAGAGACGCCTCGGCTCGATTTCCAGAGGATAAAAGAATCGTATCAATGGTGTCCGACTTTTCGAGAGCTTCGAGCAAAGGAAGCACGTGAGGCACACTCTTTACACGCCCATCCAAGGCAAGCTCCCCTAGAAAGGCCGTCTTCTCTAAAACAGATTTCTTGAGTAGCCCCTCAGCAACCAAAACGGAAAGCGCAATCGCCAAATCAAACTGGCTTCCTTGTTTTTTTGCGGAAGCCGGAGAAAGATGCACGACCACACGAGAGGATGGAACCGAATATCCCATCGCATTCAAGCAGGCCTGGACTCGCTCCCTGCTTTCCTTCACCACATCGCCGGGAAGACCCGCGATTTGAATTCTTGGTAGGGCTCTTTGCGCGGCCGCTTCTATTTCAATGATATTTCCATCGACGCCATTCAACGTGGCACTAAAAGTACGAGCATTCATGCCCGAGACTTAAGCAAGGCCTTGCCGAAAAATTCTTAGAGAAAGATTCGGCGGCGGTTTCTCAGCGCATCATTCATGTGTGCTTGCAGATCCCGGCGAATTTTTCGGCTGAGGTGAGTGACATACTCGATGTCTTCAGCCTTCTCCGGATCTTTTTTCAGATGAATCGGCGGAAAGTATTGGATGTGCCATTTCACCGGCAGCGGCACAACATTGAGAGGCACTGGAATGATGATTCCGAGAAGCTCTTTTGCCCAGCGAATTTGAGACAGGGTAATATTGGTTTCCTCTGCTCCAATTACGATCGACGGAATGATGGGAGCGCCGGTCTTTAGGGCGAGCCGAACAAAACCGCGGCGGAAACGGCGCAAGCGGTAACGATAGCGTGTGGGCTTGAAATTTCCCTCCTCCCCTTCCGGAAACAGGAGCAGGAGGTCTTTTTTCCGGAGATAAGTTAGCCCGTTGTCGTAAGTCGCCGGCACAAACCCAAACTTTTTCGCTGCAACTGAGATTTCAGGAACGAGAAACCAAAGCTTGTGCGCAATAATTTTGGGAATGCGTTTTCTTAAAGACACAATCTGGTAACTCAGCATCAAAGCATCGAAACCCATGAACCCGCTGTGATTAGCAATCACGATGCAAGGCCCTTTCTTGGGTACATGCTCGATTCCCTTAGTGGTGACTCGAAGGTAACGCTGAATGATATCGAGAAGAAAAAGCGGTAGGACTTTGTAGGCAAGCTCTTCGCGAGTGAGCCCCCTCTTCTCCAACGCTCGACTTACCGCCCTTCCGAAAAAACCTTGCACGGGCCGGAGTATGAACCAAAAGCAAGGAGATGGCTATCTGCGTTATAAGTGGGCGCAAATTATCTAGTTTATTTGTCTTTCTATCAGCAAGAAGTGCTCCCAAAAGGCCAGTTTTAACTCCCTGCATCTTGCTCCCTGCACCAAGGCTCGTAAGCTATCTCTTCAACAATTTAATCTGAACGAAGAAAAGAGGCCTTAAATGAGAAGAGCTATCGTCCATCTTGCAGCCACACTTTTGCTCGCATCCTGTGCCAGTCAGACAAATACAACCACACCCTCCGCTAGTACCTTGAGTCCAGCGGATCAAATGGTGGCTCTCGATACGGGCCTCAATCAAGCAAGAGAGAAGAATGTCGATATCCTTGCCCCCACCTCATTTGGAAAGGCAGAAGAATTGCTCACCGAGGGCAAGAAGATCCAAACGGCTTCCGGTGGCGAGGAAGCGATCCTTGCCAAAGTAACTGCAGGCAATCAGTACCTAGCGAAAGCAAATGAGTTTGCCACCAAAAGCCAAACTTTATTGAATGACTTGATTAACACCCGAGCGGCGGCCCATCAGGCATTCAAGGATGCCAAAAAAGTTGGCGCCACTGGGCTGGAAGATCTCACCAATGACTTCAAAGACGCCGATGATCATTTCTTGAAGCTGACCATGGCCGTCGAAACGGAAAATTCCAAATGGGCGGAATCCCATAAGGCGGATGTAGCAACGACATACCAAACCCTCGAGACAAGAGCGGTGAAAAAATGGAGCTTGGATACTTCGAGGCGCGCTATCGATACCGCCATTGAGGAAGGGGCAAAGAAATACGCTCCGAAATCGCTTTTACTTGCCGAAACCACTTACGCGGACGCGGAAAAATTTATTTCGGGGAATACGCGAAACAGGGAAGAGATCCAGAAAAAGGGTGCCTCCACACTTTTTATTTCCAATCGCCTTCTTCATCTGACCAAAGAAGGAAAAATCTTCGCTGAAAAAAAGCCGGAGGAGATTACTCTATGGGTGGAGAATCGAATTCAAGGAATCGGGCAGCTCGTCACACCGGATACGAGAGACCAACATTTTGACGACCAGGG
>JAHFAF010000457.1 GCA_023250715.1 Pseudobdellovibrionaceae bacterium
GGCCTGCAGGGGCTCAGCTTTTTCGATCAAAAGACCAGTGGCGTGGACGCGAGGAATCAAGCGAATGCATTCCCCAGCGCTAGGATACGAGGAATTTATAGAAGCAATGTCGATAGTGAAGGCATCGAGTGGGATCGTCATTTCGCAGTTGTGGAAGTTCCTGCAGGGGGATCGTGCGGCACCCTCGGCGCCGGTCCCAATTGCTTGGTGGAATTTAAGAGCGCCTTTCAGCAAGCAGAACCCATCTTGAGTACGGGGGTGAATCCCCTCTTACAGCGTTCGATTGCCTTTAGCGGAGGCAAATTGAAGATCTGGGTAATGGATTCGCCGGCAGCAAAGTGTTATTCGCTGGAAACGAATTCCTCATGCGGGAGTTTTCAAGGCTATGGTCAGACTTTCCATAGCTTTGATGTTGATGAAGATGGCAAAGCGGATCGAATCATGGCGGACAGTAAGCTTCAGAAGTTGAGTATCCGCCTCGCCCCGGACTTCAATGAAACACCGTACATTTTTTCGGGAATTATTTCCGCATTTGGAATTGATCTAGGTCTCGATAATTCGAATGGTCTTGTGATTCTAGAGCCTAATCAAATTTTGGTTATGACTCACTCGATCACGGATATTGTCTACCGCTCTTTCTTGGTCATTTCCCAATCGAAATAACACATTGCATTGTTAATTCTGCCTAGCTACTTTGGGCGGATGCTCTACCGTGCTATCACCCTATTAGTTCTCGTTATTCTTCAATTTTCTGCTGCCGCTGGTGTCTCTTCTTTCGAGGGAAGAAATGGGAATATCCCGTACTACAAATACCGGATAGGCTCGAATTACCTGCTCGTGGAGGTCTTGGATAACCACCTTCTGCATTTCGAGTACCGTCCCATCGGCACTCTGCCCGAAGGCAAATTTCTAGACGAGACTCGGATATTCGTCACACCAATGGTCGCGCGCCATGATTTTCCGGGGCCTGACAAAAGCAAGCGGATTTCCTTTCGAGTGGATGCCGATCTTTGTCTTCTCTTTTTCGACGGAGGAAAATACCTAACCACCGTTTGTCCCGTGGATTTGGAAAAAGGTTATGGCAAAGGTCTTAACATTAACCCCGATGCGACTCGCAACGCCTACGGTCTGGGCCAACATTTTCGAAATCCAGGGCAAGCGGATGGCGATTGGGTCGGCTCCGTGTTCGAGCCCGGTGAAATGGGAAACCAGATGCGCCCCTTCGCGAATGGTGCGCCCATTGTCACACAAATTCCCATTCTCTATGGACTAGGAGAGGGAAAACAGACTTACGGATTATTCCTCGATCAGGCCTACAAGCAGAAGTGGGATCTTTCGAAGTATTGGTGGGAATACCGCACCGGAGGACCCGAGATTCGCGGCTTTATGATAGCGGGCGGAGATCTCCCGGATGTTCGCAGGAAATTCATGGATCTCGTTGGTAGGCCACCCGTGCCGCCGAAAAATATTCTGGGATACTGGGTTTCCGAGTTCGGGTTCGAGTCATTCAATGAGATCGATGCCATCTTGAAAGGGGGCCGTCTCCCCTGGGGAGCCTGGCGCCGCAAGTGGCTTCCAAATGAAGGCTGGGTTTGGCGAGAGTACCAGCCGGAGGGTTCGCGCGGACTTTTTGAGGATGGCTTTCCTGTCGATGGCCTTGCTTGCGACTTGCAATGGTACGGAGGTGAATTCGAGGGAAACCGCGACTGGGGCGTGATGGGAAAGCTCGAGTGGGATAAGGATAATTTTCCTAATGCTCCGGAAAAAATCCGATCCCTTCGAGAAAATGACGGCGTGGATTTAATGCTGATTGAGCAAAGCTACGTCGGTACGGGCGATGCGCCAGGAATGCGGGCGCAATTTGATGATCTAGCATCGAGGGGATATCTCGCCAAAGACCGCAAGGGTGGCCCCATGATGCTCTACCCGGGCGGGCCGTGGTTCTGGAATGGCGGCATGATCGATTGGACAGACGATGCGGCGGCCAGCTACTGGCATAAAAAAAAGCGTGTGTCGTTAATCGACATGGGAATTCGAAAGCATTGGACGGATTTGGCTGAGCCCGAGATCTATTCCCCGGAGGCTATTTACCACGGGATTGAGCCCGGCCGGCACGATCACTGGGACATTCACAATCTCTACGGCTTGAAATGGGTGGAAGGAATTTCTCAAGGCTATGCCGCTACTCATCCCAATGAGCGCTTTTATTCCATGGCGCGCGCAGGAGCTGCGGGCATTCAGCGCTTTGGCGCAGGAATGTGGTCGGGCGATATCGCCGCTAATCGTGCCTCCTTCACAGCACACCTAAACGCACGCATGCACATGTCGCTCGCGGGCGTGGACTACTACAGTTCCGACATTGGCGGATTTCACCGTCGGGCAGAGACCATGGATTACGAAGGTGCCTTGCCCGAGCTCTACACACAATGGTTTGCCGCCGGGAGCTTTGTTGATATTCCCGTACGAACGCACGTGTGGAATCTCGATAATACCAAGCCCTCGGCCGCGAACCGGGTTGGGGATTTGAGAAGTAATCTCGAAAATATTCGCCTACGTTATGAATTGACCCCTTATTATTATTCGCTAGCACACCTTGCGAGTCGCGACGGAGATCCTGTCCTGCCCCCGCTTGTTTACTACTATCAAGAAGATCCGAATGTCCGCAAAATCGGGAACCAGATTCTCATTGGTAAAGATTTAATGGTGGGAGTGACCGCGAACTATGGAGAGACGGAGCGCAATGTGTATCTCCCGGCCGGAAAGTGGATTGATTATCGCAATAACGAATGGATGGAAAGCCGCGGAGAATATGCGTCGCAGGTTCCGGTTTACAGAGAAGGGAAATTGAAGATCCCGTTCTTCGCCCGCGCCGGCGCTATTATTCCCAAGATGCATGTGGATGAGAAGACCCGCAATGTGATGGGAAAACGCACCGACGGGAGCCGTGCGGAAGAACTCGTTGTTCGAGTCTTCGCCGACTCTGAAGAGTCCAGATTTACGCTATTCGAGGATGATGGCGTCACAAAGAATCAAGGAGTTCGCTCGACGGAGCTTTCACAAAAGCAGGACGGGAAAAGTGCAATCATTACCATTGCGGCGTCTCAAGGAGGGTACCCGGGAGCGCCGGGAGAGAGAGAAGTCGAGCTCGAGCTTGTCGTGGATGGGATGCGCGCGAGTGGAGCCAAGGTATTTGTGGAGGGGAAACAGGTCGTATCCAGTCTCGAAAATGCGGCCAGGAATTTCATTCGGGTGAGATCGGATAAGCTTCCGGTCGATCGTGAAAAGCGGATCGAGGTGACTTTGGAGAAAATGTCCGAGACCTCTTCTGCCGCGTTCAATTGTTACAACGGAAAGACTGCATTGGGAGAGTCCATTTACATCAGCGGAAGTTTGCCGGAGCTCGGCGAATGGGATCCAAAACGCGCCGTTAGAATTGATCGCGTTCCCTTTCACTGGACGTGGCACGGCGTGATTGGCGGT
>JAHFAF010000458.1 GCA_023250715.1 Pseudobdellovibrionaceae bacterium
GCGTTTCGGCCGCGTCAAAAATAACCTCGGGCAGGATTTGTTGAAAGCCTTCCACCTAGGAAACTTAGCCCATTAACATCGGGTGAACAACCTTTGCTCGGGTGAAGACAAGTGGGTCGAAGACCGCCTGAATACAGTTTGAAAATAGGGAATAGAATCAAGCCTACTCAGGCTCAAACCAGTGGCATTTTCCGTGCATTCTCATAGTGGTGGGGGGGGCCAGTTGATTCAGTCAGGGGTGCAGTTCTTTCTTTTCTTGGGGGTATTTCTACCCTCTTTCGCGTTTTCGGCGACGGCAACACTCACCCCTTTATGTCGAAAAGTTGCGACCGAAAACGCAAAGCCGGTATCTAATCCCGATCTTGCCAACGCCGCTCAATTTGAAGATGGCATTGCGGTACTCGAAGAAAGTTCGAGGCGAGGCCACGCTCTTTCCTGGCGTCTTCATCAAAAGAGCGAAGCGCATTTGGTGGGTCACCTTCAGATAGGAACCGGTCCTGCGGGAACTATGGCGATTCTCAACTCGGAGGCTCAATCCAGTGGATCGCGCACGCAGCTTCCCCTGGTGGTAAGTGCTGAGTCCGCGCGCCGGCCCTCTCCCGTTTTTAGTCCACGTGGAAAACCTTACGATAGATTCTCGAATAACGAAACGAGCACACTAGGAAACGCGGAGAACGTGGATTCCCGGCCCTTTGGCCCTCGGTCTCGTTACAGCTCTCCCGCCCTTTCCGGTCCCGATCCCGAAACGGGAAGGTATGAATACAGCTCAAATCCTCTCGGTGCCGCGATTCCCGCCCACTTAGCCCTTTCCAATGCCGATTATCTTTTTGAAGCGCGAGTCGTGGAAGTGCAGCCGCGGCCGGAGGGTGGGGCGCACCAAACGGGCCCTGATCGCTGGCTCGCTGATACGAATTGGCGCGTGAAGGTCGTGGAAAAGCGTCCGGATGGGAAGGGAGAGTTCGAGCATTGGATATACGCCAATCAAATTACCCATGCGGCGGGAATAGGTAACGCAAATATCTTTTTTTCCGACAGATCCTCTATTTCCACAGCGATGGGAGCAATCGCTGCGGCTGGAAAAGCTGGTTTCGAAAAATCTCCCCCGCTCGATGTAGCGGACGATTTTGGAAAGCGCTCGGGAACACCGAAGGGCTTGGGAATTTTCTTGGGGGGAGGGGACTCCGGCTTCATGGCGGCAAATCATGCGCTTACTAAGGGGGATTCCACGAGCCGAGCCGTCATCATCCGGCGGGGCTTAAGCGCCCAAGAGAACAACATGACAAAATTCAGGAAAAATCCTAATGGCGTGGAAATTACGATGTCGGGTCTGGAGCAATTTCACTTCCTAAGAGACGGCAAGCGGGTGACCTTTCCCTCCACGCAAGATCAAGAGGGGAGATCCGTTGCGAATATTCGCCCGGAGGATATGCAAGGCCTGCAAATCGAGGTGGTCTTCAAGATGGGAAGCCCAGCCGAGAAGGAGAAGGCAGTTACCTTTCTGCGCGCTTCAGATCTTGGAGATCGCTTGAGAGAAAATGCGGACGGAACGGTTTCTATGGTGGGGGATTATGGTGTAATTGCATTGGGGTATAGTCTTCCCGATCTGCAAAAATTCTTTGGTGGCCTCACTCCCGTATTCAGTACTGCATCCGCGCCCGTTCCCGAGTTTCAAAATCAAATGATGCCGGTGGGAAGATATGTCGACCACTTTGTGGATTCTAGCGGGAAAAATATTCCAGCACCTGCAGGATTCATTGCGGGGGGAGTGTTTGCGAGTCAAATCCCAGAGAGGCTTTTGAATACTCCTGGCGAAAAATCTCCCCTGATGCCCGATTGGGTGCGCGAGTATTTGAGATCGGTGGGAGGAAATGGGAGTCCGGCGGGCTTGCAATATCATCTTCCCGCGACCGGAGCGCTCGCCAGAGGGCCTCAGAGAATCGTGGGAAGATTTCTTGCTGAGCAAGGACCGGTTTCGGGGGCGACCCACTCAGATCGCATGGTAGAGGAATTACGAGCGCATCCGGAATCACTCCTCGGGCTGGAAGTTGCGATTAGCCCCCTAATTCCCACTCTAAACGGATCTATTCAGCTCGATCCGTCAAAGGTGCCCCCGGAATTTCGCGAGCACGGGTATAGCTCGTCGCAGCTTTCTCCCCATTGGGAGGTCGTGCGAACGAGAGTTGAAGTTTGGTTGAGCGGCGTATTACGGGAATTCGCATTGCCAGGAAATGAGGTGAATCCCGAGCGCCCCGTCGACATCACCTTTCAAAGAGAGTCAGCAACGTCGGGCAAGATCTTTGTCGGCATTCGAGGCCTCACCGATACGCCCGGAGGTCAACGCCTTTTGGCGCGCCTTACTTCAGAAATGCCCCAAGACGTCGCTTTCTATTTGAACGGTGTCGTCGATTTTAACGGTGGCAAGACGATGGCTCGCCTGCGTTTTCACCCCAATGGAACCATCAATACCAAGAGCGTCCAACTTGTTCCCCCTTTGCAGCAATATGCTGAAGCAGTGAAAGTAGCCGGACTAACGACGACGGCGGAAGGATTCCCTCAATCTCTGCTTGGAAAATTTACCAAGATGCCGGCGAAAGAGGCCATTGAGCGAGGAGTGGATTCACCGGAGACCAAGGAAAATATCGCGCGTCTAGCCAGCAAATATGGAATCACCCATGGGACTAGTGATGGTCTCGTGGAAGATCATTTTACGAAGCCTGGCTCCCAGGCGCGTGTCTATCTCGTGAAGAGCAGGGGAGACGTGGAAGGTGCACCACCTGTGGGCACTGTCGTAATATTCCCCGAGGCGGACTACGGCCGGGCGATGAAATTCCTTGCCGGACGTCAGGCGCTTAAAGACGCGGGAGTTAATTCCCCCCCCATTTACCATGTGTTCAGAAATCCACAACACCGAGAGCATTCCGATCTGAATAGTGAAAGTTCGATAGGATTCGTGGTGGAGGCTGCTCAAGGAAAGCATCTCGATGGATTACCCGTCGCAGAAAGGCCCGCGGCATTTGCCGCTCTAGCCCAGACTCTTGTAAAACTTCATGTCTCCCATCCTATTAGTACAGATCCTCTTCCGGTGATTCGTGTAAAGAGAGAAGAGGCCTTGCGATCCAAATTGAATGATGTGTTGACCAGAATCGAGATGAGAAGTGAGTGGCCCTTAGAAAAGATAAATTTCGAGAAGGCCAAGATTCAAGCGCTCTTTGAAAAAGAAATTGCTCAGCCTTATACGGTTTCCTTGAGCCATGGAGATTTGAGTGGTGACAACGTGTTTTATCGAAACGATGGAGAGCAGATGAGAGTGGTTCTCACGGGAACTTACGAAGTAGGGGTGCTGGGATCTCCTGCCAAGGATCTTGCAGATTACGTGCAAGCACTCGGCGGGACGGAGAGGGAAGTGATGATTCAGGAATACGTAGCGGCCCGAAAAAAGACTGAGACCAGTTTCTCCGAGCCCGAATTCAGGC
>JAHFAF010000459.1 GCA_023250715.1 Pseudobdellovibrionaceae bacterium
ATGTAGGATCTTGAGGGCTTCTCCCCCTCGCAATGACAATCTAGAGCTATTCCCCGTCGGTAATGTCGGGGGCGGGAGTGTTGGTTTTGCAATCGGGGCAGGCGAGGGAGACGACGTTGGCGACTCCGGTCCAGTAGCGGTAGATGGTGCGGTTTGTGTTTCGAATGACGACTGCCATGGTTACGGCGAGCATCACAATCAAAAGCAGATACTCGAGAATGGCTTGTCCTTTACGCCCCATCCTTTCATTGTATCATATATCAAATACCTGAAATTAAAGGATATTTGCGGCTAAATTGAGCCCGCAATGAAAGCCCAAGGGGAGCCATAGCTTGCCCGTTTTCCACCGGAGCATTCCTAGCCAAAGCCCCGTGAAAAAGGTGTAGAAAATTTGGAAGGCGACGAGCAGCGGCGCATCGACGGAAAGATTTTGAAGGTGCCACAGGCAAAACCCAAGCGAAGTGACCCACACCGCAATCGGCAAAGGGTTGGTATCCGTCGCATTACGATCCCCTAAGAAGCGTCGACAGAGGTCGTAGAGAACCCCTCGAAATAGAATCTCCTCGCCGATGGGTGCCATTAGGAGATACCAGAGCAACGCTCTTCTCCCCAATTCCGTTGGCCAGAGGTCCCAAAGAGGTGGGCTCGGGTGGAGGAGTCCGAAAATTGCGGCAACAAGTAAGGGTACCCAGCCCGTATTGATTACGCGCATAACCTCCTTATACTACTCCACCTAATGCATCCTCACCGCATTCTAGTCCGGGGCCCGAATTGGATAGGCGACAATATTATGGCCCTGCCGTTTTATCAGAAGCTAAGAGAGGTTTACTCAAGTTCTCACCTTACCTTGGTTGGACCGATGAAATTTCCGGAGTTCGATAGCTGTTTTTCGCTCGATGAATTTCACACCAGCTTTTTCCATCTTGGGATATCGCTGCCAGCCTCCTTCCGAGCGGCCCTCTGGCTTTTCCAATCCGGTGCGCGCCAAAGGGTGGGGTACGCGGAAGTTGCCGCACGAATTTTTTATGACGACTCTCTAGCCTGGCCCGGGCGCAGCTCAGGAAAACACAAATCAGAAATCTACTTGGATCTCTTGCGCTGGATGAGCGGTTTTTCCATGAAATTACCAACGATAGAAGCAAATCGCACGAGGGCGGAGAAACTCATTCTGCTTGCGCCGGGTGCTTCCATCCCCTTGCGGGAATGGCCTTACTTTCCGGAACTTGCGGTAGAGCTTGAGGCGCGCTATCCGGATCACGCGCTCGTTCTTTTGGGGACGGATGAGGAAAAAAAATGGCTCTCTTTATTTTCGCGCCATGGGGTAAAGCGAATCGAGGATCGTCTGGGTAAGACCTCGCTGGAAGAAGTGACCAGCCTTAGCCGGCGAGCGGCTGCCGTCGTCACGAATGATTCAGGGATCGCGCATCTTTCTTCGACACTGGGAGGAGCCCCCACCATCGTTCTCTTTGGTCCGGGGGATCCTCACTACATTCAGCCTTTGGGGCCCAAAGTATTTCCTGTCTGGGCGGAGGGGGTTCCCTGCCGCCCCTGTGAAAGCGCCACTTGCCGGGCTCCTTACGGCTACCAACGTTGTCTAAAAGAAATCTCCGTGCGGCAGGTGTTGGAGCGTTTGACCGAAGCGCTCACGTGAACGATAATTCCCCAGCCATGAGAAAAACCATTCTTGCGTTATTAATTCTAGCCTTTTGTGTTCCCTTGCGAGCCGATGATCCCCCTTCTACCGCGCCTGCGGCAGAGTCGAAGGCGCCTGAGCCTACGTTTACGGGAAAGGCCCTCGACATTAAGAAAAAAATGGACGGGCTTTTCGATCAGTCGAAAAACGTGAATCATCTTGAAGCGAAGAAAAGAACGGAAGCCCGTAACGCGATCGACACCGCGCTGGACTGGGACCAGATATCCGAGGACGCTGTCGGATCCGGCGCGTGGAAGAAAGTGGCGGCCGGAAATCGCTCGAGTTTTCGCGATTTATTGAAAGACGTCATCGTGCGCACAGCCTATACGCGACTCGATAAATTTTGGGAAGGTGGAACCACGACTTCCTACGACAAGATTGATGTCCAAGGATCGAAGGCTCTAGTCTCCGCCAAATTTTTCTTGAAGGGCGAGCCGTTTTCGCTCGACTACTATTTTCATTCCAAGGGTTCGAAGTGGCTCATTTACGATATCTCTTTTGAAGGGGAGCGCTACAGCGTCAACATCAACGAGCAGATTGCGGCCTTCCTCAATGAGAAGCCCTTTGCGGCACTTCTCGAGAAGTTGAAGAAACGACGTGCGGAATTGATGGAAGACGCTCCGAAGCCGAAAAAGAAGGGCTAAAGCCTACCTCTGCGCGTTGGCCTTATAGTTCTTCAAAACGCCTTTTGTATCGAAGGTAGCGACGACTTCATCAAAGGTTTCGTAGCTCTTTTTGTCGCGCTTATCGTCGCCCATCCATTGGGTCCCCTTCTTCTTGTAGAAGCGGCAAGTTTCTTCGCCAATAGCATCCGCCCGGCACCACTCGGCGTTACCAAAGACCTCTACTAGCTCCGATTTAGTGGCCGATCCCACCTTGGGCGACCATTTTTCCTCGAGCTCCACGCGAGCTTCTCCCGAAGTGGCCTTCTTAGAAGCGCAACCTACGGCTAGCCCCAGCGCCAAAAGGATAAAGAGTGTTTGATTCATATGTATTCCTTTCGCAAAAAGAGTACCCATTTTAATTCGAGGACAGAAGGTACGGCAAGCAAGCTGGGCGATTGAGTGTGTGTACGGCGTAGGGTGCCGTGCGCGACTCAATGACACCCGGCTGCCGGTAGTATTCCAGTGCCTGTCCCACCAATAAGAGCTCCGGTTGAATCCATTTGGTGGCTTCCAATCGCTCCTCATAGCCCGTGAGATCCACGGGGCCCCGGCTCAAAATCAACGTTCCTTCAAATCCGTTTGGATCTAGGGAATGGTGAGGAAGCACCGTGAAACCTGCTGCAAGGGCCGTGCGGGCGACACACCAATAGTCGGGCTCATCAAAAGTTCCCAGCGAAATAGTGACAGTTCCTCCAGAATTTAGGTTTTTCTTAAGGTTCTCGAAAAAATTCAGCGCAAAGCCGCGCGCCAAAGGGAAACGCCTCGGCTCTGGATCTTCTATAAAAATAGCATCGAATTTCTCCGCCTGCTGGGAGATCCAAAAGATGGGATCGGCGATAAGGGGACGGAGTCTTAAGTCTTCATAGAGCGCTCCCAGATGCAATCGCATTTCCGGGATCTCCAGAGCCTTTACTCTCCAGGCGCCGTCGCTATCTACATTCCAGACTTCCTTAATCTCGGGCCATTTTAAAGCCTCTTTCGCCGCCAGATCTGTTTTTCCGCCGAGAATCAAAATGCGTTCCCTTTTCTCCGCTAACACCAAGCCCGGCTGTACGAAGGCGTGGTAGAAAAAATCTGTTTTGCCGGTCCAGGGGGCCAGCGTTTGGTTAAT
>JAHFAF010000114.1 GCA_023250715.1 Pseudobdellovibrionaceae bacterium
TGTGATCGCGGGCGCGAAGTGGCTATTGACGAGTCACTACACATTACCCGGCAAGCTCGCCATCACCGGTGGAAGCTATGGCGGCTTCATGGTGTTGCGATCCCTTGAAGTGGAACCGGACCTTTTCTCGGCGGCAGCGGAATCGGTGGGCATCGCAAACTTTGTAACGTTCTTAAACAACACCAAACCTTATCGAAGGTCACTTAGGGAGGCGGAGTACGGTCCATTAGGCGATGAAGAATTCCTTAAGTCCATTTCACCCATGACATACGCAGATCAGATCAAAACGCCTCTAATGGTGTTTCACGGCGCGAACGACCCCAGGGTGCCTGTTTCCGAGACTGAACAAATGATAGCCGCTCTGAGGAAGAGAGAGGTTCCGGTCGAATTTAAGATCTTCCCGGACGAGGGGCACGGGAACACAAAGCTACGCAACATTATGGAGCAGGCTCAGCTCACGGTTTACTTTTTCGAGAAATATACGGCAGGAAGGTCAGTCACCTCGCCCCCTTAACGAAGCCAGTATACACTTCCCTGACACAGGCTGAATTCACCGACCAGAGCTTGGGCACTCTAAACTATTAGAACTCCATGTATTCCAATAGTGGTCTGAGGGGGTGTCAGAAATTGTGGCAAGTGGTGTAGACCGAGACCATCATTTTCTCAATGATCATGAGGCTAATAGCTTGGCACAGCCGGTGCACTAGAGAGGCTGTGTAAGATAAATTATAACCCGACACAAAGGACACGGCAGGAAAACTCAAACAACAAAGACAGACAACTTAGATACATAAATATTTACAACTTTGAATGCATCTAAGACTCAACTTGATTCACAACTCGTACGGCAACTTTAGAATTCAACCCGATAACAACTTTGAAAATCAACTTTGTTGCAACTTTGGATAAAACAACTAAGACAACAACAATTGAGAGTTCCAAGCCGAATTAATAAAAGGGCTCCCGTCATCCGGGAGCCCTTTTTACTTTCCAAACTATCCTCGAAAACTAAAGAAGAATTGAAGAGCGATGAGCTGATTCGCTAAGGGGTCAGCACCAAAGGAAATGAGGTAGCGCGCTCGGATGGCCATATCCGTTACCTCGCCCACGGGAAAGACATACCCTATGCCCCCACCTCCATAACCATTGGATAGGTCAGCGGCAGCCGCAATATTAATGTCCTTGGGGAGATTACTCACGCCCGTTGCATATAAGAAGGAAAGAGTGCCGAAAAGCTCAAAGCGGTCAATCATGTAGCTGATACTTGCGGCGGCATCTACGCAGCCGATAGTAATTCCCACATCTTGATTCGAAGTACCGGCAAGCTGAGTGAAACCCACTTCGAGCCTCATCGGCACGGCGCGATCAAGAAAGAATCCCAAATGGCCACCCGCCGTTATTCCAATGCCCATGTAATCTGTAGAAGTGGACTGAAGAATTCCGTAGCTTCCGCCCGCTTGAACGCCATAGAAGAAGGAGGAATCTCGTTTCAATAAGAGGCCTTCATCTTTGGGAACGCTGATCTTACCTCGGGGACGAATTCGTTTTACCTTCTCGTCTCCTTCGTCCACCTGAAACTTTTCATCACCCGCTTCCTCGACGTCTTCGCCGCGCGCACGCCGATTGATATCCTTCTGCAATACCCACCCTTGAATGCTTCCCTCTTCCAGCTCCACTTCCACTTCGACAAACCCGTTCTGTTGCTCCCCCTTCAGGGTCATGATGGTGCCCTTGGGAAGTCGCCCGAGACTCGACGCATCGTTATTCGGATCTTTTTTTAGAACGGATTCACGAACCAATTGCGCGGCGGAGCCTGTAGACTCTTCCGCGAAGGACGGAAACACTACCAGGCAAAGGAGAAGGATAACAAAGTGACGGCGCACTTTAAGATTTTAACACACCCTTACGAGGGTCGCGATGAACTCGATATGACGCGTCTGCGGAAACATATCTAGGGGTTGCACCTGCTTTAGACGAAATTCTTTTTTCATTTGTGTCACCTCTTTTACGAATTGGAGGGGGTTACACGAAACGTACACGATGGACTTTAACCCCTCATGCATCCAATCCCCGACACTCCCGATCCCCTGACGGGGAGGATCCAAAACCAGGCAATCGTAGCCATTTTTCCAATCGTCAGGCAATCGGTGAGGAAGGACAGGCCCGACAAATCCTTTCAAGAATTGCACGCGTGCATCCGTGGATTTATCACGAGCAGCGCGAAGGGCCGAGCCATTGGAATCGATTCCAAGCCAGCGCTTTGTAGTCCCAAGGGCCGGGAAAGTGAGATTTCCATTTCCACAATAGAGTTCGAGAACCGAATTGGCTTCGACATCCGCCACCTGCTCCGCGACGATCCTCTGAAGCTTTTGATTCTGTTCGAAATGCACCTGCCCAAAACCCGCGGCACTATGAGGTACATTTTGCCAATACCCGACGCCGCCCACATCATCGACAGCAAGCTCTAGCTTTTGCGGCTCGCTCTGAGACATTAACTTCTCCCGCCATTTCGTAAGCTCTTCGTTGAGTTTCGGGTGAGCGACCGCACAAGACTCGATATCGACAATTTCGTGGGATTGCCTGGCATAGAATCCAAGTTTTCCATCTGCGGATCGCAATTGAATTCGATTGCGATACCCAAGCTGCCTCTCAGCCCCAAGTATGGGGTGAAAAATCTCCGGCATCATTTGGTTTTTCTCTAGCAAATGGAGAAGAATTTTTTCCTTGGATTTCAATTGTTCCGGGTAATCCCAATCCAACCAGTCACAGCCGCCGCATTTCTTGAAGTAGGCGCACTCAGGCTCTCTTCGATGCGGGGAACGCCGGACAAAATTTAGGATTCTAGCATCGCGGTATCTACGAGCCCCTTCCGCGACCTCCACCTCGACCTCATCGCCGGGAACCCCGCCAGGAACGAAATAAATATTCTTGTTCGAGTCGTAACCGACTCCCTGCCCTTCCAGGCCAATGCGCTCGATTGAAATGATCGTTTTCATCGCTCTAGGATCCTCAAGACTTCCTCCGCGAGTTTTTCGGGCGACGGCATCTTAAACCTTCCCTCTTCCGCGCAAGATTCAAAAAACTGGATTCCCCAACTCTTCAATCGATTCACAATCTCGGAATACTGAGGATGATTCGAAAGCTGCTCATTCATCGTCGGCACCATCAGAAGTGGGGCTTTGCGACCCAATTGCCCCGCGATGAGCAAAGTCACCGGGGTGTCCAAGAGCGCAGCCGCCGTTTTACTGAGAGTATTTAATGTAGCCGGAGCCACCACCACAAGATCGAAGGAGTTAAGGTGCTCTACCTCGGGTCCAGCTTCCACTATGGGGCGCCGGCCGGTCGCCCATTCCAGGCTCAAGGGTGTAATGAACCTCAAAGCCTCGGGAGAAAAAAACGCCGTCACTTCAGCTCCGTGGCGTCTCCACTCGCGCGCCACCTTCACCGTTTCCACGGCCCCGATGCCACCGGAAATGCCCAAGGCAATGGAAATTCCCTGCATTCGATTGGACTTAGCAATAACACCAAGGTCTTGGTTGGGGGTATTCATGGATGCCCCATATATAGGGAAACGCACTGAAATCTCAACCCTTTTTGGCTGGACCCTTGTTAACTCCGCGAAACGATTAGACCCTTGTGGCAATTCCAGGGTTGTGTTAATTACTCTCATCTGTTTCGACGAGCCATTAACGGCTCATTGTCTGATTGCTGAAGTATTGGAGGACCGATGGGAGAAATCGTTCTTTACGCTAAAAAGAGCTGTGCACAATGTAAAAAGGCGATTTCGTTTTTGAATAAAAAAGGGGTGTCCTACCAAGTAAAAGACATTGTTTCCGAGCCTCCTCCCCGCAGCCTTCTGGAAAAGGTGATCAAGGCGGAAAACATTTACGCTAGCCTCAATCAAAGAAGCACAACCTATAAAGAAAATCATTTAGGGAAGCGTCGCACGACGAAGAACGAGGCGATTCGGTTGATGTTGAAAGATCCGAACCTGATTAAGCGGCCTCTCATCATTCGCGACAATAAGGCGTATCAAGGTTTTGAAGAAAAGACTCTGCTCGATTTCGTAGCCCAGCCGACTGTGGTTCCGGCTCCCGTTGTTCAGCAGCAGCAAGCCTAAGTGTCCCAGCCTAATGTGGTGATCGTTGGCGCTGGATTCGCAGGAATCCGTGTCGCTAAGGGTCTGTCGCGTGCGAAAGTCAAAGTCACCGTAATCGATCGCTCGAATCACCATCTTTTTCAGCCTCTTCTTTATCAAGTCGCTACCGCCACCTTGTCGCCGGCCGCAATCGCTTCCCCCATTCGAGGCATTCTAAGGTATCAAGCCAATACCGAAGTCGTGTTGGCGGAGGTCACCGGAGTGAATTCAAAATCTCGACGAGTACTTGCTGGAGAAAGGGAATTCCCTTTTGACTATTTGGTGCTCGCAACAGGAGCCAGGCACAGCTATTTCGGTCACGACGAATGGGAAAAATTCGCCCCTGGGCTGAAGGCCATTCCAGACGCGACGGCAATCCGCCAAAAAATTCTCTACGCCTTCGAGCTTGCCGAAATGGAGTCCGATGCGACAACGCGAGAAAATCTTCTGCGTTTTATTCTTGTCGGAGGGGGGCCGACCGGAGTGGAAATGGCAGGAGCCATTGCGGAACTTTCCCACCGAGCCCTAGCGAGTGATTTTCGACGAATTGATCCCCGATCAGCGAAAGTGATTCTCATTGAAGCGGGCCCGAGGCTTTTGAATGCGTTTCCGGAAATGCTCTCTTTGAAAGCCAAGAAGAGCCTCGAGCGGCTGGGAGTCGAAGTGATGCTCAATGCAAGAGTTCAGGGCATTAATGAAACTGGAGTAGCCCTCGAAAATTCGAGAATCTTTTCAAGGACTGTAATTTGGACCGCCGGTGTAATGGCTTCCCCGGTGGGAAAATGGCTAGGCGTGGAGACCGATAGAGCAGGAAGGGTGAAAGTCGGAGCGGATTTGAGCCTCCCGGGGGAACCGAACGTGTTTGTTTTGGGAGATGCGGCCCATGTACTCGATGAAAAGGGACAGCCCCTTCCAGGTGTCGCTCCCGTTGCAATGCAAGAAGGGCAATTCATCGCAGAGCTCATTCGAAAACGCATCGCCGGAAAAGCAACTCCGAAAGTCTTTCGCTATTTCAATAAGGGAAATCTCGCGACGGTGGGGAGGTCATCTGCGGTGGCGGATTTGGGAAGAGTCCATTTGAGTGGGTGGCTCGCCTGGATGGCCTGGCTGTTTGTTCACATCTTTTACCTCATCGGATTTAGAAATCGACTGATTGTGATGACGGAGTGGGCCTGGGCTTACTTCACTTTCCAGCGAGGTTCCAGACTCATTTATTCCGATTACCGGAAGGGTGTAGACAAGTAGTGCGCGCCTAACTTTTGGGGCGCGCTTGTAACCACTTGATTACCGTCGGTAAAGGTTACTTCCCATTTTCAGGGCGGCCGGTGTGGTAAGCACTCAGGATCGAGAACAGTTTCGCGTATACCGTCGACAATCATCGCAACCGTCAAAAAGTTTTTCCCCTGTCATCGTATTCCATCTCTGTCACGTGCCTCAACATTCGGTACGCGGGTTGCAATTTAAGTTAATCAAATATTACCCAGGGCTAGTCCGGCTAGACCCAGGGCTAGTCCGGCTTCGCCTGGACGAGCCCTTGGAACTTCGCCTGGACGAGCCCTCGGATAGGGGGGCGCGTTATGAGGGGAACCGTAACTGTCCCGATCGAGTATTTCGTCTGGGCAAACCAGAGCTCGCATCAGGAACGTCTGATCTATTACGACGAACAGGGCAACAGTGTTGAGCAAAATGTGCAGTCTGGCTCAATTCAAAATGCCTTAAATGTCTTCGATGGCCGCTCACGCACCGTCCGGCGGAGCACCGGCGGGCTCACCCGTGTCGAGCCATTCCAAATGGTTTTGGTAAATCACGAGGACAATAGAATGCCCAGCATTCGCGTCCGCGTGCGATTTACCGACCTGCGCTTCGAACAAACCGAGTCAGGCGAAATCACCGCCCAGGTCTATCAACACACCAAAATCGTCGCGCCGGAGCAGCTGCAATCCTCATTCGATTACGAACTAACTCAAGAACAACGCTTCGTTGTCGACCTAGGCCAAGGGATTCTGCCCGTCCACGTCATTCATCTGGATAGAAATGGTTCGGATGAGATCACGGCCTACTTCATCAAGATTGAAGACTCCGAGAGGATCTCCCAAGGAAATTTAGGGGACAGAACTTGGGTGCAGGTTTATCAGGTTCCCCGCGAAGCTCTGCGCCTCGCAGTTTGTGATGCCGGTACCGACGACTGGAAATTAGCGCTGGAAAACTACGAGCGCATGCGAAAATATACTTCCGAATGTTTTCCGGATTGTCTTAAAGCCGGGTATCCCGTCGAAACCATTTCTGGTTACAACTGGGAGGAGCTGCGGGATTTCTTGCAGCTATCCCTTACTCAGCGCCAGGAAGAAGCAACGGCTCCGAGGCCCGTGTTCGAACCGCTGGAGACCGAAATGGAAAAAGAATACCCGCCAGTGGGGATTATCGGGGCTTCGCTACGATCCTGAATCCTCGCCATTGTCATAAATCGGCTGAACGCGGCCATTTTTTTCTTTGGAAGGAATGCCAGTGATTAAGTGCTCATGGTCGTGATCTGACTTTTTCCAGCTCCCGTCTTCATGCAAAGTGTACTTCGTCCCATCCTCTCCACCAATCTTCGCTCCATCCAAAATCGAGTGGTTCCAGAGCACGGCTTTCTCACTAGAGAACCTTCCCTTAGAATTAGTAAGGCGATATACGTTTCGTTTTAGTGTCGAATTGTAGAAAACGTATACGCGATTCGGCTCAAGATTGTCAGTGTCCGTCGTCTGCCCCTTCTTGAGGTCAAATAGATGGTATTTGGTATCGTCCGCAGAAAATTCCGGCACCCCCTTAATCTCCGGGAAGTTCCTGTTTCCCTGTTTTTTACCCTGCTCAGCCAAAGCACGGCCGAGCTGGAATAAGACTGAACCGCCGCTGGCGTTTTCAGTGCAGCTACTCGCTTTGATGCGACGGTCCCACTGAAATTTACAGGGAAGAGCGAGCGTTATCAGTTGATTATAAACCCGAATTGCGGTGAACCACCTATGTGTGGGCGGAAGATTACAATTCTCAGGCGTAAACGTGGAAAGAAGATTAGCAAGGTTTTCCTCGGGCTTATTTTCCTCGGCGCAAATGACGCCCTTGTATATTCTTTCGGAAAATATGACAGGCAAGCAGGTTGCATTGGTTGCATTTGAAAATGGGACTTGGCCGGTCGGGTCTTTACCAATCCAAACAAAGGCAATGCCATTATCGGGAGGAAAGGGCTTCGTATTTGGATCATCTTTGTTCGTCTCAGGATCGCATTGGACCGCATCGTCCGTGTGGGACTCTATGCCTGCCCCAATTTCGGTCGCAACTCTTTTAAATGTATCTAAGGTGACATTAGCCGCGGACTGAAGAAGGCCGCCAACCCTCTGAAAGACATTAGGCTTCGGAGTATGATTTTGATCCCCTTTTCCCTTATCGGCAAAGGAAGTCCCATAAGCAAGGAGAAGGCCCCATAGGAAAAGCCTCTTCATTCTTTCTCCTCGCCTTCAGGTTTGCCCGCAACGGAGCCTTTGAAACCTTCCGGTGTCGGGCATTTGATTTTCTTCGTTTCATCGGCCATTAGCTGCAAAACCGCAGGATTCTCCTGTCCTTTTTCGTTCAGAAATTTTGCCACCTCCTTAGTACTTCCCATTTTCATAAAAGCCTCGGCTAAACCGCGCGTGGCTTCTTGTCGAGGTTCCCCTGGAGGTAAGCTTGCCGCTTCATCGAATAAGCTGCCGAGCTGCCGCGCCGTCGGCTCACGCCCACGCCGTACCTGTTCGCCAATTGCACGGCCCAGAATATCTCCCGGCTTCGGCAGGGAGCTATCCCCGGTAAAAAGTGCGTTCAGGTTTTCCGGACGGAAGAGATCCTGCTGGGCTTTGAAAATCGCCGGGGAATTTGCTCCCATCTCCCCGAGATTCGTCGCGGCAGTACCGCGCACAATGGGAGAAGGATCGTTCAAAGCACGGGTCAAAACTGGAGCGATATTGGGGGCCGCATACTTGAGCCCTCCCACCGCGCTTGGAGCTACTTTAAGGCCCGGCAGATCCACCTTGGGCTTTCCCAGGTAACCAAGGGCATCGGCGGCGCGAGCACGCTCTGCGGGTTTCGCATTTGAAAATAGAACGCTGCCCAAGTTTCTCGCTAATTGCCCTGCCTGTTCGGCGGGAACTTCGGCCAATTTTCCGGGCTCCGTCGAACCCTTGTACCCATTCAAGAGCTCGTTCATCACCTTCGGATCATCCAAAGCGAATTTCACGGCTACGAACGAAGTAGGCGCCCCTGTATTTCCCATGAGCAGGTTCTCACCACGGGCCTCTTTGATTCCGAAACACCGACGAGGAAGGGTGGATGCTATTTTATCGGCCCTGCCATCTAGAGGGCGGGCCTCGGAAAGGCGGTTGGTCACTCCATTCCAATTCTTAGGAAGATGCGGGCGTATTTCCTTTAACCATTCCTGGGCCAGATCCTTGGACGTGGAGGCTTCCCCGCTTGTCCAAAACCCACCGACAACTTCTCCTCCCTTTTGAAGGGGAGTGAGAAGAAACACTGTGCCCGTGAACTTACCCTCCTGCTCGACGGCAAAGTACTGGCTTCCCTCTAAAAGAGCGGCCCAGCGCTCGGGTGCGTTGGGATCGGCCATTTCGCAAATGGTTTGTCCGCAGCCCATAGCGTGGGTATCGAACCAAATGGCATGCATTGGCTTTAGGGGACGGATCACAAACGATGAAATTGTCAGAGTGGGATAGGTCGGTACAACATTCAGAATCTGATCTAAGTTCAAGATCGCGTGGCGGAGCTGATTGATATCTCCCGTGATAGTTCCAAACTTTTCACAACTAAAATTCTGTTCACCGAAATATTGTTTCGCCGCACTTTCATAGAGCGTGAGAAAACGCTTGTCGTTCTGCAACGCCGAAAATTTTTGAGAGCCGGTAAGCTCTTCGAGCCTCTGGTAGGTTCCTTCCCCGCCCTGCAGCGAATAGGTAAGTAATAGCCAGACCAAGGCCCAGGCTGTTTTCGTAACCATGTTTTATTAGTGTAAGTTGAGAATTAGAGAATCTAAACCAAAACAAGTTTAACTCAGCGCATCCACCGCCGCAATCTAAAGTCATGAATGGGCTCCATTTTTAGTATTCCTTGGGAATACAATGGGCACATGCTCACAAATTTTTCCATGGTCCCCATCCACGCAAATTTGCTTCTCACCGAAATTCGTCCCGGCGATGAAAAACTTTTGGTTGAGTACATGCAAGACAAGGAGATCTACGACGCAACCCTTCGTATTCCCTTTCCCTACACGTCCGCGGACGCCACCTGGTGGGTGGAATACAACCAGGGCCTTTCCGCAAAGGAAAAAATCCTCAATTGGGCCATTCGCGACGGCCAGGGCAACATGATGGGGGGAATCGGATTCAATTCCGATTTCGAGATCGGCCAGACCCACAAGTCAGAGATTGGCTATTGGCTCGGGAAAAAACACTGGGGCAAGGGAATCATGACGCTTGCGCTTCGAAAAGTCTGCGAGATTGGATTCGGGCCCTTTCACCTGATCCGCATTAGCGCGAACGTCATGGATTTCAACAAAGGCTCTTGCCGGGTCCTGGAAAAGGCTGGCTTCACCCTAGAGGGCACTCTCAAAAGCTACTATCGGAAAGACGAAAAGATTTCAGATGGAAAACTCTACGGTCGAGTGAAGTCGCTTTAGGGCAAGAGCCAAAATGCGGCCGCGGCCACCAAGGT
This sequence comes from Pseudobdellovibrionaceae bacterium, assembly GCA_023250715.1. GTDB lineage: Bacteria > Bdellovibrionota > FAC87 > UBA2466 > UBA2466 > JAHFAF01. Next base: position 9,872 of record JAHFAF010000114.1, read on the forward strand.
AGGAATCAAGGCATAGAGGAAAAGAGAAACAGGGCTCACGCCCTGCTCCCCAAAGCTCGATTTCAAGATGGTGTAACCTGCAGGATTAGGCGCATTCGCGATTACCGTGAGCCCCCCACCCGTGACCGACCCGGCAAGGAGCGCGTACTTCAATCCGTCCGTAAGGCTTGGCACCTGTGATCCGAGGTAGGTCAAAGCAGCGTTGTCCACAAAACCAGTCAGAACAGTAGAAGAAAGAAAGAGCCCGAGCTCTCCAAATTTTGGCAAAAGGGCCGCGAGCCACCACTTTTGTGGCCCACCCAAGACAACTAGGCCCCCCAGGAAAAATCCGACGAGAAGGCTATCTCTCAGTCTCAATTCATACTGATACTCCTCGGTCACCGTGACGAATCCCAAGAAGAAAAGAAAAATGCCGGCAAAAAACCTCTCGTGATGGGAATTAACCACCACTCCCGCGAGAAAAACCACATGCGCAAACATGAGCCAAGCAGGAACAGCTTGTTTCTGCTCCCGCTTCTTTCCCGATTCAGGTAACGGGGCAAGCTGCTTTCGGAAATAGAATGCCGCCCCACCGGCGTTTGCAATCACAGCAAGGATCGCCTTCCATCCAAAGTGTTCGAAAAGAAATCGACTCCCCCACCCCCACTTTCCGGCAACCATCAATACAGGAGGGGCGGCATAGGCTGTAAGAGTTCCCCCGATAGAAACATTTACGAAAAGAACGGCAAGGGTCGCGTAGAGGAACTTTTTGGAAAGGCCCCGCTCGAAAAATTGCTCTTTTAAAACCAAAGCTGTCACCGTCATCGCGGCGGGTTCGGTGATGAGGCTTCCCGCCAGCGGTCCTAGCACCAAGGCGGCAACATAAAAACGAAGAGCCCAGGGGAGTGGAAGAACTTTCGCCAAACTCTCTATTCCTAGACGTGCCATGGTGAGGATAGGCCGAGTCGAGGCCATCACCATGATGACGAAGACAAATAGAGGCTCGGTAAAATTGAGGCTGTCTATATAGTGGATTGCCTCAGCCCCTCCTTCCCGAAAAGTGAGAAAGAGGATCAAGAGCCCCGCCCAAAGCCCGAAGACGATCTCTACTTCCCCCATGAGGTGAAAGAAATTTTCTCCGATTGAGCCGTTGGGAAAACGTAACGCCCACCGCTGAAAGGCTCCGACGGAAAAACAGTGGATCAATGCTAGACCGAAAAGAAGGCTCGCGACGCATTCGAAAGGAGTGGGGGAAGTCACTTTTTCTCGCGCACCTTGGTTTTCAGTTTATAGGACCCTGTGGAAACGAAGGCAAAGCGATCGTCTTCCTTACTTGCTTTGCCGGAATTACAGTTCAAGGTGATGATCTGGTTTCCTTTGTTCATTTCCTTCATCGACTTTTTCCACTCGTCGCAAGCGCTCTTCCAGCTAGAGAACGCTTCACCCCGATCGTACGCCGGATCACCTGAGACTTCCTCCGTGCCGTCGATAATTTGATAATCGACGCATTGATCCGCTATGGCGCCCTTCTTGATGATGATGGAAGTGTCCCCATCGGTGGGAATATCTTTCAACTTCACCCCGGCCTTCTCGGCGTGGGCCAACAGCAAAAAAGGAATGAGAAGCCAGTGCATAAGACCTCCAAAAGATGGAAACAGAATAGAAGAGGAAAAGGATTATGGCAATTGATCGGCAAGTTCCTGAAGGTCGGCGGGAAATTCACTCCGTTTGACTCGAATCGGCGGTGCCGCGCGTGAAGCCCACTCCCCAAGCCTTTTCAAGCAGACGGCGCGAACGGAAACGATCA
>JAHFAF010000115.1 GCA_023250715.1 Pseudobdellovibrionaceae bacterium
CCATTCGGACGCTCCCGCGAGCGTTGGCCTGGTGCTGAGCGTTCGCGATGAACTCAGGGCGGAGATCGGAGCATCGAGGCACGAATTGAAGGGAGAGACTAGTTCTCTCAGAGGAGAGATTGCTTCCCTTAGGCACGAGCTGAAGGGAGAAACTAGCGCACTAAGAGGCGAGACAAGTGCGCTAAGAGGTGAAATTACTTCCCTACGGCACGAGACCAAATCTGACTTTCGGAAGGTCCAGGCGAGTGTTCATCGAGTCGAGGTTTTGATGGAAGAACAACGGGCCGACAACCGGATCGTCCTCGACGGCCTAAAGAACCTCATTGATCGCCAAGACGGCTTCGAGCGAGACTTGAATGAAATTCGCAAGAGGCAATTGGTCCAAGGTTAAAATCTAAATTTCGTTGCGACGCGGTGAAGTAAGGGTGCTTTTCTTCCGATAAGTCTCTCTAGGGAGGGATTGCCTATGTCCTCGGAAGTGAAGCCTCAACCCGTTCAAAGTGCACCACCGCCCATCAAGAAAGTTCCCTCTCCGATTCAGCATACGCTCGATCAAATCGATATCTTGATTCGCGCGCGGTACCCCATTCTCTATCTCCTGACCCATGAAGAGGCCCGGCTCGAGAATTTGGTAGAAGATATCGCGCGCCGGCAGGGCAAGCAGCTTTTTATCTGGTCCGGAACGGAGGGGCTCATCAAACACCTTGAGGCGGGCGGGACGAGAGTCGCCGTGCGATCTGCCACTCCCGAGATGACGGACCCGAATGATGTTCTTCGTCACATCGCCACGCAAAATACGGGCGGGCTATTTCTGCTGAAAGACTTTCATCCTTTTCTCGAAGATCCCCTCATTATCCGTCGATTGCGGGATGTTGCCCAGAAATTGAAGGGGACGTACAAGTCGCTCCTTCTCTCCTCCCCTCGATTGAATTTACCCATTGAATTGGAAAAAGAGATTACGCTCATCGATATTCCTCTGCCCGATCTCTCCGAGCTCTCTGATTTACTGAAGTCCTTATGCCAGGTCGTTGGCACGAAGGATCGTCAGGCATTGCAAATCACTCAGCGAGATTTTCATGATCTTGCGCGCGCGGCACTCGGGCTAACGCTTACGGAAGCGGAAAATGCTTTTTCGAAGGCCGTGGTGAGTGATTCGAAGCTCACACGGAATGACATTCAAATCGTCCTTGCGGAGAAGCAACAGATCATTCGTAAGTCTGGAATTTTGGATTTTCACCAGAGTGATGCAACTCTCGGAGAGGTGGGCGGACTCCACAATCTCAAGCAGTGGCTCAAAATTCGAGGAAAAGCCTTTCAACAGGGCGCCGAGGAATTCGGTTTACCTTCTCCCAAGGGGGTTCTGCTCCTGGGGGCTCCGGGTTGTGGAAAAAGTCTGATGGCGAAGGCCGTGGCGCAGGCCTGGCAGCTTCCGCTTCTTCGCTTGGATTTCGGGAGAATTTTCTCAGGCCTAGTGGGAAGCTCGGAAGAGAATATGCGACGAGCGCTGAAGGTGGCGGAAGGGATCGCGCCCGCAGTTCTTTGGATTGATGAATTGGAAAAGGGATTGGCCGGAGGAACCTCCGGTCAAGGGGATAGTGGCGTCTCGGCCCGAGTCTTCGGGACTTTTCTCTCCTGGATGCAGGAGAAATCCTCGACCGTATTTGTCGTCGCAACGGCGAACCGGATCGACATGTTGCCGCCCGAGCTCATGAGGCGTGGCCGTTTCGATGAAATTTTCTTTTTGGATCTGCCTCGTCCTGCCGTGCGCGAGGAGATCGTGCGCATTCACCTTGCGAAGAAAAAGCGTGGTAACGCGAATGTGGACTTAAAGCCACTTATCGCCGCGACGGAAGGTTTTTCGGGTGCCGAGCTCGAGCATTGCGTAATGGAAGGATTGTTTCTGGCTTTCGATGCCGGACGCGATTTAACCGTGGCCGATCTGGTCTTGGCGGCACAAAAAACGGTACCTCTTTCCGTCACCTACGTGGAGGAGCTAAGGCGATCTCGAGAATGGGCTTCCAAGCGAGCCCGTTCGGCGGACGAGGAAGATGCCCCCGCTCAAGGTGGCAATCGTGCATCTCGCCTCGAGGTTAAATAGTGGATCGAAAGAGATTTGATAGGCTCGAGACTGGGCAAAGTGCCAGCGACGGCAAGCCCAAGCGAATGATTCCTCGTTTGGTTCACGGCTTTAAACGCAGGCTCGAGTGGAAGGGAGAAAAAGCTCCCCAGCCGCCACTCGATATTCAATCAGTAGCACCATCTCCGAAGCCTCATGGATTGACCACTATTCCAGCCCCAAGACCCGATCCCCAGAAGCAGTATTACTCTCCTGTTCAGTATAAGGACCGGGCGAAAAGGCTCGTGTCTCAAAAAAACGAGGTCGACGAGAATCTTCGTTTAAGAAGGATTGAAGAGGCCAAAGCACGAGCCAATTGGGCTATCGTGAGAATTATCTTCGGCGTAATCCTTTTTATGGTTTTGATGGGAAATCCACAAGGAAGAGGTTTTCTGTGGATGCTTTTCAACGTCTTCCTGAGATCGAATCGTTATTACTAGAGGTGAGTAATGAGTACCAGCGTGACTGTAGATCCTGTGATTGGCTCTATTGTGCTCTTGATAAACGCCATCAGCGATCTTCAAATGGCGAGACAAGAAATTAAGGAGCTAGAGACTTGCCATGGAAAGCGGGAGGTGATCGATTTCGCGTTCCAGAATGAGTTTGGAGATACGATCGGCGTAAGAGAAAAAAACGGTCAGGTTCAACTTGTCACGCAGACCGATTCTCCAACGGTAAAACAGACTCTGGACAAGGTGAAGCAGGCCTATGCACGGGTAAAGATTCTCGATGAGGTAAAGCGAAAGGGGTACCAGCAGGTGAAAGAGGAGAGACTCTCCGACGGTTCCATTCGCATGGTGGTGCAGAAATGGCGATAAAACAGGAAATGGTGATCGAGATCAAACCCGATGGCTCAACAAATATCGAGACCCACGGAATTAAAGGGGCTTTGTGCGAGGCGGAAGTGAAACCTCTTGCCGAGGCTTTGGGTAACGTCAAAGACAGCAAGCGCACCTCGGAATATTATGAGCGAGAAGCCGTTAAAACGAAAACAACTACCTCAGGAAAGTGATATCGTCATCCGCCCCGATGGAACGATTCACATTAGTTTTCTTTGGAATGATAGCGTCGATACTATTCCGCAGGAACGCTTTTCTTCCGTCGCTGAGCCTTCGCTAGTTGAATACCAGAATTGCAAGCTCTGTCCGAAGGAGTGTGGTTTCGATCGCATCAAGGGCACACATCCGACCTGTGGTGATTTCAAGTTGCGAATCTCCACAGCTGGACTGACCTTGGGGGATGAGAAGGAGATTCGGGGGGAGTTAGGATCGGGCGCTATCATGCTGAGCGGCTGTCCTCTCAAGTGTCCTTCTTGCCATAATCCGGAAATGGTGAAGAACGGCGTTCCTGTCTCTGCGGCGCAGTTCGTGGAGACTGCTTTTGATCTCGCGGAGCGGGGTGCGAGCAACCTTCAGATCCTCTCTCCCACAGTTCACTTACCCGCCCTTCGAACGGTTTTCAAACATTTGAAGCGCTCCGAATTTCCCATTCCCATTTTATTGAAAAGTTCCGGCTACGAAAAAATAGAGGAGCTCAAAGCGCTCGAGGGGCTAGTGGATATTTACTTACCGGATCTAAAATTTGGCTCGTCTTCCCTGTGGGCGCGAAGAGCGGGCGTTCCCGATTATTTTCGAATCGCCACTGACGCGATTCACGAGATGTACCGGCAAGTTGGTCCGTTAGTGTTGAACGAAAAGGGAGCGGCTCAACGAGGGTTATTCATTCGCCACGTGAAGGCGCCGCTTCCGGAGACCGAGAGGGCGGAGATTTTGAGGTTTTTGGCAGCGTTGCCGAAAGGCGTTGGCGTTTCGATCACGGATAATTTCGTTCAGCTTGAATAAAAAAAGGCCTCCCGTTTCCGGGAGGCCCCTAGATTCGTCGGAGGAAAGACCTAAGTAGGTCTCACCTCCGTACTAGGAAAACTTGTCATAGTACCACCTCCCTTCCGCGGGCATATAGCCCTCGGTCCCAGTAGGGACCTTTCAACCTCTATTGTATCTGTTCTGTCTTCATTCCCCAAATAAGTTATTTAAGTATATGAAATTACGTTGATAAATAGCCATCCAATGAATGCCGCGCCGTGCTATAATGTTCGTATTGGGTGAGGTTTCTGGGGGTTGTTAAGTCTTCAAGTTCTTTAGTCATTCTTCCGATAACCCTTCCGAGGGGCCTCGAGATGCCTCGCTTTGATCGTACCTTAGAAAGGACTTAAGCCATGTTGTTGGCAATTGCTGGAGTGCTCTTGATGGGGGGTACCGCGTTTTATGTCGGGTACAACCTATTTTCCGGAGAGCTAGAAGCGTCCGCGGCTAGACGTTTGGACGTCTCGCGTAAGCGGCCGACCTCTGCCCTACTGAAGCTCTCACGTTCGATGTTTCGCCCACTCGTCATGCCCTACTCCACGAAGATGAAGATCGAGGATTGGCGCAAGAAGAATAAACGAACCATTGTCTCCGCCGGGCTTGAAGACGAAATCGATGTGGAAGAACTTTTGGCGTACAAAATTTTCTTAGGCTTTTGCGTTCCTATCTTTCTCGCGATTTATCTTTTCGTCTCAGGAGCAACCCCTTCGCCCTATCTCATCTCGTTCATGATGATGGTGGGCTACGTTTATCCTTCTGTATGGGTAGGGGGAAGTCGAAAGCGCCGGCACGAAGAGATCCGTTTACAACTTCCATTCGTGATCGATCTACTCACCCTTTCCACTGAAGCGGGATTGGATTTCATAGGAGCGCTTCAGAAAGTGGTGGAAAAAACGCGGTCGGGGCCTCTTGTGAATGAAATCGAGCGCATGTTGCAAGAGATTCAACTCGGTACCACACGCGCGGATGCGATGAGAGACATGGCTTGGCGTATTGATCTGCAGGAGATTAATAGCCTAGTTGCTGTTCTTGTTACCGCGGATCAAATGGGATCTCCGCTGGGTGCAGTTTTACGTGTCCAATCCGATCTCATCCGCGTGCAGAGATTCACCAATGCCGAGAAAAAGGGAGCCGCGGCCTCGCAAAAACTTTTGTTCCCCTTGATTTTTTTCATCATGCCCGCGGTGTTCATCATGATTTTCGGCCCGGTGATACTGGGCTTCCTGGGGGTGAAGTAATGCGGACAGTGTCTTTGAAAAGGACGGACGGGGAATTAATCCCGAAGTGTCGTTTGGCTACTTCATTCGGGCCGCGCTTTTTGGGGCTCATGGGAAGAAAGTCTATCGCAGGGGATGAAGCGATTTTGTTTCCAAAGTGCAACTCCATTCACACATTTTTCATGCGGTTTCCGATCGATGTGGTGCGAGTGAAGGAAAATGGAGAAGTGTTCGATGTCGTAGAGAGTCTCGGGCCATGGAAGCTCCTTTTTCCCCGAAAGGGTGTTCGCCACGTTCTTGAGCTCAGAGCAGGGCGCTGTCGCGAATTAGGAATTCAATCGGGGACACGACTCGAATGTGAGGGCATCTGGCAGTGAGAATAGAGATCCTACATAACGGGAATGTTATCGAGACGAAAGATTTGACCGAGGGCTCGTGGAAAATCGGTCGGTCGTCCGAGTGTGATATCCGTTTGAAGTCCACCCAAGTTTCGAAGCAACATGCACTTCTAGTTATCAAAGGAAGTAAAGCTGCCATCGTGGATGTGGGATCCTCTAACGGCGTTTTCGTGAATGGCATTCTAGTTCGAAAACAGAGAGTGGACCTCGGTGATGAAATAGGCATCTGTGAATTTCAATTGCGGCTGGCAAAATCTCAGCCCGCCCCTCGCCCGCGCCCTCAAGCGCGTGCTACTTCGGAGTCCCAAGGGTTCGCCATGGATGGGAATGCAGCTCTCGAATTGGGCTATGAGCCCTCAGCGCCTCCTACTCCGGAGCCCGAAGCACCGGCAGAGCTCCCGCCCCAAGAAAAATTTCTACAGCTAATGGATCAGAAGATTCTTTTTCCGTACTACGAACTCATGAAGAGCATGGATTGGCGGTGGCTTCTTTCTTGTATTCTTCTTATCAGTCTCGTCGCCTCTGTGCTCTTGAGTGTGATTCCCATCGTACGGTGGGGCAGATCCATTACCTCGAAGGAAGCGCTCGCTAGAGCTCATACCATCGTAAGCCAAACGGTGCGTGAAAATTACAGGATTTTGAGTAAGACGAACGATTTCACTCGGCTTACGGTCGAAGCCTGTGAGGCGGAGCAGGGGATTCTTGCTTGTTACATCGTCGATCCAAAAACCCAAGGAGTGCTCGCGCCGTCAAAGCTATTTAATAAATCCATTACTGAAGTCTACTCCTTGATTGCGATGAAAAGAGTGCTGGAGGGTAAGGAGGACGTTGTCTCGATCCAGAAAGACGATACGACCTACATGGTGGCGCAGCCCATTCATATTATTCAGCCCGACTCAAATGAAAAGGTCGTATCTGCGATTGTGCTTGCGACCTTTGAAATCTCGGACAGCATTACCTCCACCTTCGAGCCCATGGTCGAGGCAGCACTTTTTGCAGTTCTGATTTCACTTGGCGCCTATTTCTTCATTTACAAAATGGTGACCTATCCGGTGACGCGGATGCAGGAGCAATTGGATGCGGCTCTTAAGGGAGAGAATGTCACCATTCAATGCGAATCGCGTTGGACGGAGTTAGAGAACCTTGCCCAGGTGATCAATTTTTCCATTAGCCGCCTGAGGCAGGCGGGGGGCGGACTCGCTCAGGCCGTGAGCGCGGATGAAACTGAAGGAGAAGACAACGGGTACATTCAGGCTATTCAGCAGCTAGATAGCATCACCTCGGACGCAATCGTTTTATTGGACAAAGAAAAGAAAGTGAAATTCGTCGGTAAAGCACTGGAAGACATGTTGGGGATGCGAAGCCAGTATGCCCAAGGACAAAATATTAGCGATGCATGCAAGGATCCCGCTTTTGCCGGCACTGCTATTGAGTTGGCGGATAACGTGATGAATACGCTCGGTGAGCCGCAGAGTGCTCAGCTCGATATTAACGGAATTTCCCGAAGTATCGGAGCTGTGGGGCAGAAAAGCTCCGCTGGTGAAATTCGATTTGTTCTGGTGGTGGTGAAACTTGGAGGGCAATCTTAAATGGTCCGTCGAGGCACCAGCTTAGCCACCCAAGACCTTGCACCGTTTCTCGAAATGGTCGCGGGGGGAACCCCGGGGGAGATGTTCGCGCTAACGAACGCGACTCTTACCGTGGGAAGAAGCGACGATAATGATATCGTGGCCGTGAGCGAAGCTGTGTCGCGGTATCACGCTGTCTTTGAGTTGGACCAAGAGGGTTATTGGTGCGTTCGCGATAATCAAAGCAAGAACGGAGTTCAGGTAAACGGCCAGTCGGTGCAGGTGAGTCGATTGGCTCCCGGAGATTTGATTCAAGTTGGCAATTTTGCCTTCCGATTTTCGGAAGGAGCCGATGAGGCCAAGGCGGACTATGCAGTGGAGCCGGTGCGCCCGCAGCCTTCGCTTGATTCGATGCAGATGCCCACGTCCGCGAAGAAAAAGCCGAATCGCCGCGTGGTGATTTACAGCCTTCTTGTTTTATTCTTGGCGTTTGTTTACCTGCAAACCCAGGAGCCCGACAAAAAAACAGATGCGAAGAAAGATGAGCCGGCAAAGCTGGCTCGAGATTTTAAAGGAGCAGACGCCCCCAAAATGGTTCCCGGTGTCGACGATAAGCCAAAGCCTCCGCTCGTGGGAATTGAAGACCCCACTTTGAAAGAGGCGGAGCAGGAAATGGCCAAGCTCGATTGGTCGAACGGAAGCTTAAGGGAAGCGGAACAGTACTTCAGAAAAGGGCAACGTGAGTATTTAAGCAAAAATTTTGGGCGATCGATTGAGTTTTTTCAAACGGCATTGACTCTATTTAGGGGGCATCAGCTAGCAGATAAATATTTGCGCCTTGCGATCTACAATTCGGAGCAGGAAGCCAAGCGCAATATGGAGATCGCGATTCGGTATTTTGAGTCTTTGCAATACCAGCGCGCGATGTACCACTTCAATGAAGTGATTTCGTTGATGACCCATCGGCCAACGGAGCCGATCGTTACCGAATCGGAGAAGTACATTACGATTTGTAAGAAACGCCTTCAGGCGGCGGAGCTATTTCCATGAAGATCACGGTGAAAGTCTTCCTGGATGGGAATCAGATAGCGGGAAAGACATTTGATGCGGGCGTGTATCGTATTGGCCGCTCCGACTTTTCTGATATCGTTCTCAACCACGATAGCGTGAGTCGAAGTCACTTCGAGCTCCGTGTATCGGAGGCCGCGGTCTATGTCACGAATATGAGCGGTGCAGGAAAGCTCAAGGTGAACGGCCGGCAAATGGAAACTGCAGAAGTGCAGGCGGGCGATGAAGTGTCCGTAGGCCCCTTCAAATTGCTCTTTTTTGCGGAGGATGATCAACAACTTTCCGTTGTACCTCCGGGCAATGGGCTTGTGAACGACGGCCAAGTTCCTCCCCAAATCTCGGATGATCAGAGTCCTTTTAATATGGACTCTCCGGTAGAACCTCCGCCGGAACTTCCGGGAGAAAATCCGCCCGAGCTCCAAGATAACCCGATGCTTCCGGAAAATGAAAACGTCATTGAGATGCGAACGAGTGAGCCGGCAGCGGCTCGGATGGCGGAGGCGGCACCCCCTCTCACGGAAGGAACCCTGGCTCTCAATCGTGCGGAAACTCAAGTTGAGCTCAAGCCAGTTGTCGCAAAAATTGTTTTTACCGACGGTCCTCGTGTCGGCGAGGAGATGTTCCTCGAGGCCTATGAAGTCACCATGGGCCGAAGTAAGAAAGCCGACATTTTCTTAGACGATGAAAAGCTTTCTCGCGTTCACGCGAAAATCACGCGCGTAGGGATGGGTTACCGCCTTATCGATCTGAATAGCCGCAATGGCACTTATGTGAATGGAATGCGAGTTCTCGAGCACCCGCTCAACAGCTTCGATGAAATCGCGATTGGAAATACGAAATTTAAATTTCTGATCCACGACTTGGTTGCAAGCGACATGGCTCGCCAGCAGGGAGGGACACTCGTTGCTCAGCCGCCGCTCGAGCAGACGAAATCCTTCCAAGCGGATCCCCGGCAAGCTCAAAATCTTTTGGAACTTCAGTCTCCGGGCCAGGCCGCTATGCGCGTGGGCAATCCCGGATTCGGCGGCGGAATGGCGCCTCCCGTGGAGCCGCAAATCCCTTATTTCGAGCCCGAGCTTCGTCGCGGTGGTGGCGGAAATAAAGTCAAATTTATAGCCGGGGTCCTTCTTCTCCTTCTCGTGGCTTATCTTGTTATTCCGAGTGAAAAAGAGAAGGTACCCCCTTCGGCATCAACCCAACAAACTGATCCTCAAAAAGCACCGCTTTCCGATGTGAAAATTCCTCCTCAGATGCCCAAGGAATATATCGAGCTGACACCGGAGTCTCAGCGCGCGATCGAAGGCTATTACAATGCGGCCATTCAACTCGGAGATAAGGAAAAATATGAAGAGGCAGTGGCTTACTTGAAGCGGATTCACGAGGTGATCCCTTATTATAAGAACTCTCGTGAGCTTCTCGATCAATTCTCGAAAAAGGTGAAAGAAAAACAACTCGCCGAGGCGCAGGATAAGGCGAAAAAAGATGAAAAGAAGGATCTTGCGATCTATCTCGAGGATGGGATGGAGTATTTGAAGGAAGGCGATTTCGACAGAGCAGCCGAGGCATTTAATTCCGCGATTGTAATTGATCCGACGAACCAAACGGCGATGCAGGGCTTGAAGGCAGCCGAGTATAAAGTGAAGCGCTTTGAAGATATTCCGCCCGAGCGCGATCCGGAGCAGGAGAAGAGGAAATTAGTTGCTGAACTATTCCAAAAGGCCGTATCTGCTTTTACCAACAAAGGCTATCAAGAGGCTATCGATACGGCTGAAAAGATTCGCCAGATAGAACTTAAGGGGGATACGCAGTACTTGAATGAAGCAAAGCAGATCATCGATCGTGCGCGCATGTTACAGAAAGAAGAATTCGAGCCCTTTCTCATCCAGGCGAAGGAGAAGTTCGCCGAAGGCGATTACAATGCCAGTCGTGATCTTTGCGAAGAGATGCTCAAGCGCGATAACGCTTATGAAGAAGCGAAGGAATGCGTGTTGAAGGCAAAAAAACAACTCAACCGTCTTGCGAAAGAAGCCTACACGCATGGCTACATTTTGGAGTCGATGAATCGTATCGAAGAGGCCAAGCAGTATTGGAATCGTGCAAAGAACTACGTCCGCTCAGGCGATGATTACTTCGATAAAGTCTCCAAAAAACTAGAATATTATCAGTAGCTTCCCGCCACGTACTAGATCCCAATCCCGACTTTTGCTATCTTGCGCGCCCTATGCGCAAGAGTATTTCTTTTCTCGTGTTGTTCTTGGTTCTCGGGTGCGGAAAATCTCAGGTGGGTGAGCGAACTCAAGAGACTCCGGGAGAGCTTCCCGTCAGTAAAGTCATTCCCGAAAACGATACGGCCGAGCTCGAGCTTCTGCGATTTACTTCCGAGAGCGGCAATTCGGACGCGTGGAAGATATTCGGGCCCAGAATCACGGTGAAAATGAAAAACCTTCGTTGTCTGCGGATTCCGAACGGGCATCACCTCATCGCGAGCGATGGCCGTCATGAGCTTGTCGCCAAACTTGAAGCGAAGATTGAAGCGGCATTGAGAGTGGGATCCGAGGCGATGAAGTCCCCCATCACCAACAGCTGCGAAGTTTCTAAAGACACCGATGGAAAGCGCCTTCAGGGAAGTCTTACCTGTAAGAAATTAAGCCGGGACAAGGTCGCATACGACATCACTTTTCGTTTCAATTGCGCTCTAGCCATGCATTAACAAAATATCCGTTGCCTAAGCCTTTCCCCGGTATTTATATGATGTGTCAACGGAGGCGTGAATGGGACATTCTTTTGCGGTATTTGGATCGCTCTTCTTGTTAATTCTTGGAACTGCTCAAGCGGACGATCTTCAAACCGAAGTCGAAAAACGCTTCTTCCTCTCCAAAGTCGTTGGAAACTGGAAAGCCAATAATAAGCTGTACGCGAACTTCGTCAAAACCCCTTCCGGCGGCATTCACAATAAGAATTATCGTTTTGAAGAATTTAATCCCGCCCACACGAGCGATGTGAAGTACCGAGGGCGGGACAACAAGCAAAACTATGTGGGTTACATTGTGGGCGCCGTCGCGACGAGGAGCCAGGTCTATTCCGAGGGGGGCACACCGAAGACGATTACCTCCAAGGCGTACCACATGATTCAGCTTAAAGTCTCCGCGGCGCATCCGGACCTTTTGGAGATTTCATTTCTCAAGGCGGTTCCTCAATTTTGTCTGGGACTTCTTGAAGGAGGAGATCCATTCCAATGCACTCCGGAATATGCGCCTCTCGAGCCCACGACCGTTTACGATCGCTGCGCGCCGAATGAAATGTGCGAGCCGCACGGATCTGTGGACGTCTAAGTGGGGTTGGGATTATTTAACACGTACATGTTCGCCGGGTAACCGCGGAAGCTCAC
>JAHFAF010000116.1 GCA_023250715.1 Pseudobdellovibrionaceae bacterium
GCGAGGTTCATCCAAGAAGCGTTCAAGCAGGCCACATCGATAATGATGGGCAGTTTGTCCGCGTTCTGAGATTGCGCAACATGCGTGTTCGAGAAGTAGGGGCTAGTGGAGGCCCACGCCGTGCCACTTCCGTGGCCGAAGTAGGAGATCCAGCTACGTCCTTTGTTCAGCGAGGGGAGGATATTCTCCGGTTTCGCTGTGCTGTCGCCCTGAAGGAAGATGTCGAAGTTCACGTACGTGCCGGTCTTCAAAGCACCGCGTACCTGCTCCGCATATTCCTTATCGGACGGGCCGCTTCCTTCTCCGCTCGCGATCGTAAACGCGTCATGGTAGTAAGCACCTCCCTTTTCAGGGATGGCTTCATACTGAATGGCGCGGGTGACCTGGCGAGCCACTTCATTCGCGTTATCCGCGATGATGCGGCCGTAGAGCGCGTCGGGAATAGCGTCCGTACCCGAAAGCAAAGCGTACCGATAATCGGAAATCGCTTGGCCGCTCGAGGTGGACTCCGTGAAGGCCGGTAGTGTCGTTTTATTACCGACAAAGAGCAGATATGTCGGTTTCACGGTGGCGGCGTCGTAGTACTTCTGAACGTAGTCCTTAATTGACTCTTTCGTTCCGCCCGCTTCCGTTAACGTAGCGACATCGACGCTCAAGCCTTTCGCTTGCTTCCACTGGATGAAGGGCGCCATCGCGTCCTTCAAGGTGTCCGCAACGACGATAAGCATCTTCTCCGGAGTTCGGCTGACGCCGATTTCCGTTCCGAGCTCCCGGCCGTTCGCGGCGACGTTTCTGACCATCTGAAAAATGGTGGGGGAAACAACGACTGCTTCGGCGCGAGCCACTTGGCGGAAGTTGACGTGAGCATTGAGCTCTGTCGTTATCTTCAACCCGCGTGAGCCGAAGTCTTGCTGAATCGGATTCAGCGCGACCCGGACCAAGCGAATGCCCTGCAGATAGCCGACCTCTTCTATAGAGGCGACCGCTGCGGGGAAAGCTCCGCGAGAGTCATAGAGCCCAGAGTTGAACGCGAAGTTATTGTTCGCCGGACAATCGCAGCGATACTTCGCTTGCGCCGGACGAACGACCACTCCGTTTACTTCTCGGACTTCTTGGTTATCGACGACTAGCTCTGGCTCGTAACCCGCGGGGACCGCGAGCAGTGTTCCGGTGGCAAACAGTTCAGGGGCGCCCGCTTGGACTAGCGGATCTAGACCCTCGACTTTTAAGGAATCGAAACCATCCTCGGTGTGGTTGACTTCGATTCCAGGAACTTGGAGACGAATTGCCACTGGTGCCACCGAAGCATTACTGCGAATCGGGGTGGCGCTCAGTGATGCGCGAATATCGTTTCCGTGAAATTGAACTCTTGCCGCCATGGCACTCGCGGTAAAAATCAGAGGCGTCAAGAAGAGTGACAGCTTGGAAAACCAAGACATACATACCCTCCCTTAGATTTTACTGCTTTAAAAACCTGTTGCTGTTTGAGCGTGTAACGAACGAGAAAGTGACAAATCCGACCTTATCAACAGCATCTCACCAGGAAAATCAGGATCGGTGCGGATCTCCAGTATGTCTTAACAGTTGTCGTGTTATTTCCTAGGGATTCGAAAGGTTAGAAGAAAAACCTGGAACAAGTCGGAACAGTTTATCGTCGATACGGTTGCATAGATGACGCACATGGTCAATTGTGCCGAAAGAGGTAACCGTGCACCGGAAATTGTTTTTCTTACTCGCCTACGGGTTTGTTTCTCTACCGTCTCTTGCGCAGGAACAATCTTTTCTAGATGTCTTGGAGGGCGATGACGTGCTTCCCCGTTGCGAATTTACCTGCCCCGATAAACAGAGCCTATGCAGGATCACTTGCAAGGTGGGCGAGAGCGCCTGGTGTGGGAATTACAATCGGGAACTGCCTAATCGCAATTGCGACGCTAGATGTGTTTGCATGAAGGGGAACTGATGAGAAATTTCAAAGCAGTCGTATTTGTTTCTGTCCTCTTTTTATCTCTGCCTTTGCTGGCGCAAGAGGAAACACTTTCAGAGATTATCGGAGAGGGAGAGGAAATCCTCCCGAGGTGTTCCTACAAATGTGTGAGTAACGGCAGCAATTGCTCCATCACCTGTAAGGTGGGGCAGGGAGCCTTCTGTTTCAACTACCACGTAAATTTTCCGGAACTCCCTTGTCAGGCCCATTGCGCCTGCGGAAAGAATTAATCTCGTTCGTCGAGCCAGCGCATTTGGATAGCTTCCAGAATCTTTTCATTTGAACGCTTGGGATCGTCATCAAAGCCGGGGAGCTCTGTTACGTAACGGTGAAGATCCGTAAATCTTAGAGTGAGAGGGTCGAGATCAGGGTATTTCTCCCAAAGAAGTATTGCGATGTCCTGTACGTCCGTCCACTTCATAGACCAACCTTCCTCAATACCGCATTTGCGAGGGCTTTAGCCCGAAGCAATCTCGTTGTCATAGATCTTTTCCCCTCAAGGCTTCCTGGACCGAATGATTCATTAATTTTTCCGCAAAGCTCTGTGAGGCTTGATTGAGGAACTCCATCTTTTCTTTAACTACTTTGTAGTCCGCCGAACTAAGCGAGCCTTCGAGTGCTGCGACGGCCGAATCGATTTCCATTCTCTCTTCGCTGGACAGTAGCTCACTTCCTCGACTGAGCGCTTTACGGGTCGCGCGCAACATCCCTTCCGCTTCCGTCTTGGCTTCGATTAGGAATCTTTCCGAAAAGTCTTTATCCGCGTTCTCGAAAGAATCCATGAGCATCTTTTCAACTTCTTGGTCCGTAAGCCCATAGCTCGGGTTCACGGTGACGGAGGCTGTCTTTCCCGTGCGGAGCTCTGCCGCACGGACGTTCAAGATCCCATTTGCATCAATAATAAATTCCACTTCAAGCTTCGGGATCCCCGCCGGAAGCGGTGGAAGCCCTTTCAATTGGAAACGAGCGAGACTGCGGTTGTCTTTAGAGAGTTCCCGCTCGCCCTGCACGACGTGGATGTCTACGTTCGTTTGCCCATCCACGTAGGTAGAGAAATGTTCGACCCCCGACACCGGAATCGTGGAATTGCGGTGCAGGATGCGGCTCACGACCCCGCCCATCGTCTCAATGCCGATAGAAAGCGGAATAACATCGAGAAGAAGCATCCCGGTCATTTGTCCGTCTAAAATATTCGCCTGTACCGCGGCACCCATCGCAACGACTTCATCGGGGTTAAGTGTACAGATGGGCTCTCGTCGGAAAATCTCCTGCACGCGCCGCTGGACCAAAGGCACCCGCGTGCTTCCTCCGACCAAAATAACATCGGTGATTTGCTCGGGCTTTATCTTTGCGTCCTGCAGGCACTGCCGACAAGGCTCTTCCACACGGGCTAAAACGGGTGCGATAAAACTTTCGAATTGAGCTCGGGTAAGGGGTTTGCCCAAAAGCTCCGTCGACTCTTTTTCACTTAAGTCTCGCTTCGCTCTTTCCGCTTCGACTAAATGACGAGCTTTTTCCTCAGGAGTCTGCGGCGAAAAACCCAAGCCTTGGAGCACCGCCAGATCCAAATCATCTCCCCCTAACTGCGTGTCGCCGTTTGTGGCAAGCACTTCGAAGACGCCTTCGTGCACTCTCAGAAGTGAAATATCAAATGTCCCGCCCCCAAGATCGAAAACAGCGAGCAGGCCGTGCGCTTTTTTATCGAGCCCGTAAGCCAAGCAGGCGGCCGTAGGCTCATTCACAATACGCATCACTTCGAGGCCCGCGATTTCGCCTGCAAGTTTTGTCGCCTGGCGCTGGGAATCGTCGAAATAGGCGGGGACGGTGACGACCGCCTTTTCCACTTTTTCACCAAATTCCTTTTCCGCAAGCCGCTTCAGCTCTTTCAAAACGAGGCTACTGATTTCTACCGGCGTATAGCTTCTCTCGCACACTTGAAAGCGGACGCTGTTGTCGGTCGAGGGGGAGAAATCGAAAGGCAGGTGTTTCATTGCTTCCGCAATATCGGCCTTTCCTCGCCCGATAAATCTCTTCGCGCTGTAAATTGTGGTTTTCGGACTCGAGGATTTATTGTCTTTCGCGGGGGCTCCCACGATGGGCCCTTCCGGCGTGAAGGTAACGACGGAAGGGACGAGTGCTTTTCCATCGGGGCCCAGCACAAGACGGGGCCGGCCTTTTTCAATTCTTCCGATGAGGCTATTCGTGGTGCCTAAATCTATTCCAACAATCATAACTTCTTCTCAATATCCGCTAGCATCGATTTCAAATACCGCTCGAGCGTCAGCTGTTTTTCGATCAGGGATTTATCGCCATTCTCGATCCACAGCTGGTTGATTCCTTCCCACGTCACTTCGCTTTCTTGAAGCTGTCGTGCCACGACTTCCTTGAAGTCTTTCAATGCTTCTTTTCCTTCCGCGTCCTGAAGGTCAAAGTAAAGCTCGGCCAATTCCGTGGGAATTTTGTTCCCCTTGAGTTCTCCGCCTAGGACATAAAGGGCCACGCGCTCTCGATCCTTTAAAGTCTGGTAAGCCTGATTCACCAGACGGGCCCACGCTGTCGTATAAATTTTCTTGGAGGTATCGGGGTGGAATTGCTTTGAAAGCTCATAAAACTTCGCTCTCAGCTCTTCAAGATTGGGCAAGAGTGTAGGTTTAAGTCCGAAAAGATCGAAGTAAGAAAGATCCTCGGGCGGTGGGTGAGACCCATCAAACTGCGAAGGAGGTACCACAACCACAGCTTTTCGTCGCATTGGGGTTTTTGAACGTGAACCCGGTGCCGTTCAGGCCGCCCGAATAATCGAGCTCGAGTCCTTTGATGAATAGAAAACTTTTCGGATCGATAAAGACCTTAACGCCATCTTGTTCGAAGATCTTGTCGGTTGCGGCAGGGTCTTTTTGAAAGTCGAGCTTGTAGGACATGCCACTACAGCCGCCGCCTACGACGGAGACTCTCAAGCCCCCTTCCGGCAGCCCGGCCTCGTCCCTAAATTTCTTAATTTGACTGACGGCATCCTGAGACAGGGTGATCATTTTTCCCCCTTCTTTTTTTGGTAATCCGCAATCGCAGCGCGAATGGCATCTTCCGCCAAAACCGAGCAGTGAATCTTGACCGGCGGCAACGCAAGCTCATTCACGATATCGGTGTTCTTAATTAGTAAAACTTCCTCGACCGTCTTGCCCTTCACCCATTCGGTGGCAAGGCTGCTCGACGCGATTGCGCTTCCGCAGCCGAAGGTCTTGAACTTCGCGTCCTCGACGACATTCGCGGCATTTATTTTGAGCTGCAGCTTCATCACATCGCCGCATTCAGGAGCCCCGACGACGCCGGTGCCTACACTGGGATCCGTTTTTTCAAAGGATCCGACGTTTCTGGGGTTATTGTAGTGGTCGATTACCTTGGGTCCGTAAGACATAAGTCCTCCTGAATTAGTGCGCGGTCCATTGGACTGACTTGAGATCAATTCCTTCCTTGGCCATTTCATAAAGCGGCGACATATCGCGAAGCCGCTTCACCACCGCGGCTACCCGCTGAATGGTGTAGTCCACTTCCTCTTCCGTCGTGAATCGGCTCAAGCCGAAACGAAGCGATGTGTGCGCGAGGTCTTCGCCGACCCCTATCGCGCGCAATACATAAGAAGGCTCGAGAGAGGCAGAAGTACAAGCCGAGCCAGAGGAAACTGCGATCTCCTTTAAGCCCATCATCAGTGCCTCGCCCTCAACATAAGCGAAACTGATATTCAAATTGTTCGGCAACCGATCCGTCGAGTGGCCATTCAAATAGATTTCATCGAGCTCGCGATTGAGTCCCGCCTGCAGTCGATCTCGAAGCCTACGAACCTTCTCGATTCCTTCCGGAAACTCCGCACGGGCGAGCTCGCACGCTTTTCCAAGGCCCACTATGCCGGGCACATTTAATGTTCCCGAGCGAAACCCTCTCTCGTGTCCTCCACCATGAATCACCGGTGCTAAGCGCACTCTGGGATTCGTGCGTCGGACATAGAGCGCACCCACACCTTTCGGGCCATAGATCTTGTGTCCGGAGAGGGAAAGAATATCGATTCCCATTGCGTTCACATCAATGGGCACCTTTCCCACCGACTGAGCAGCGTCCACGTGAAAGAGAACGCCCTTTTCTTTTGCGATTTTTCCCACTTCCGCAATCGGGTGAATTGTCCCAATTTCGTTATTGGCGTGCATGAGTGAAATCAAAATTGTTTTGTCTGTAATGGCTTTACGGACATCTTCCGGGTTTACCTGCCCGTACTTGTCGACTTCGAGATAGGTGACACTGCCGCCATGTTTCTCGACATATTTCGCGCAATCTAGCGTGGCCTTGTGCTCTGTTGTTGCGGTGATGAGATGATTTCCCTTATCCGCATACATTTCGAAAGCGCCCTTAATTGCAATATTGGTGCTCTCCGTGGCGCCACTCGTGAAAACAATTTCCTTCGGGTTCGCACCGAGGACTAACGCTACTTCTTTACGCGCATTTTCGACGGCCTCTTCCGCTGTCCAGCCAAAACTGTGACTGCGGCTCGCGGCGTTTCCAAAGTTCTCCACGAAAAAGGGCAACATCGCCTCCAGCACCCGAGGGTCCATCGGGGTAGTCGCTTGGTTGTCCATGTAGATGGGGAACTTCATGACACCGCCCTTTTCTTCGACAAGGCTTCCAGCGAGGTATCCTGGAAGAGATGAATAATTTTCTGATTCAAAACCTGCATCGGGGTAACGATCGAACAATTCTCTTTCACAGGGCAGGATGCATTTCCCGGCTCTAAGCACTCGGCTACCTGCACTGGCCCCACGAGGCATTGATTGATGTCGAGCAAGCTAATATTCGATAAATCCCGGTTCAGGCGGTAGCCTCCCTGATTTCCGTGCGTCGAGGAAACAAGTCCAACTGCTTTCATCGACTGCATAATCTTGCTCAGAAGGGTTTCGGGGACTCTGCATTGAGCGGCGATCTCTCGCACGCTCGCCACCTTATCCGGCTTCGCGGCCAGATGAAGAAGGGCGATGACCCCGTACTCGATCTTTTTATTTACCCTAAGCATTTTAGCTATATACCTTATGACGTGGGACTAAACCAGTCTAAATAGACTAAAAGAGTCCTAGTTCGTTCAATTCCGATTATCTTCAATGCATTAGCCCGCTGTCAAGCTTAGAGGACGAGATTAGTCCTAAAAGAGTAAGTCAATCCAACCTATTGAAAATGAATAGCAATTTAATACTTTTCTTTTCCCTCTGGATGGGGCTATAGTCCGGGACTTAAGGCATCCGCCTTTTCAGATTGATTCCAAAATTTAGTGTCCGTTTCCAGATGAGGGGAGACATCCCCAGGAGTTTTCTAATGTCCGAGAGCAAGCGGCCCACGGCATCAACCCGTTCGCCCCGCAAGAAATCGCGCCCCAAGGCGGAACCCACGGTAAGTGAAAAAGAAAAGGCCCCCGTAGAACGGGCCGAGGAAGAAAAAGAGCCGGAGAGAAAATCCGCTCCTCAAGCTTCCGAAGAACGAAGCTCCTCTGCGTCCGCGGAAGAGTCAGACTACGACGAGGGTCCCAAGGAGAATGATCAGGAACAAAAAGAGGATCACCATCCTGATAACTCTGGGCCGAAGGTTTGGCCAACCGACGAGTTTCTCCTGCAAGTCTATTACGACAAGGCGGCGAAAGTTTACATCGCTTCCGTTCTGGAATTTCCGGAAATTCGGGCCACGGGAACGAATCGCGAAGGGGTAGTGCGCGATCTCGAGAATCGACTCACGAACCACCTTCAAAATCTTCGTCGAAGAAATGAGCCCGTACCTGAGGGGTTTTTGAATCGTAAGGCAATTGAACGAATGCCGATTTCGATTTCTCAAAGCCTGTTCAAAAGAATTGAGCAACTCTCGCGTATCGAGCGAGTGCCCATGGATCAGCTGATTTCCGAGTGGCTCGCCGCCGCGGTAGAAAGAAAAGGCGAGAAGAGACATGAAGGAGGACAACGTCCGCAACAACACCAGCATCCACACCGTGACCGAGATAGAGATCATCGCGACAACCGCGATCGCGAAAATCATGGGAATCGGCAGCAGGGGCAAGGGCAGGGGCAGGGTAACCGACACCAGCCCCGCGGTGGCCAGCCTCGCCGTGGCTACCAGGAGTCTCTCGAGAATAAAGAGAACTTCATGGAGTACGTCCGCAATCTCGAAAAAGGGAATTGGCGCAAGAGATAAGTTCAGTCGGTCTTTTGGCCGAAGATAAGGCCGCACAGATTCGACCAATTCGATGCGGCTGGTGCTTTCATGTGCCGCGTAAATTGTGGAGGCAAGATTCTTTCCAGACTTCCATGATTTACTAGGGTATTTCGAACCGCTTTCCGCGCGGGTGCAGAGACAGTATCATTTGAGACGAAGAGCTGGGCGTATCGGCCAAGGAGGCCATGCAACTCTCCCTCGCTCAAAGATTCGTTTCCTCTTTTCACTCGGCGCTCCGTTCCTTTTTTGATCGGAGTGGCGTCGATCTCTTCTTTGTAATGCGCGAGCCGTGCGAACTCGCTCGCAAACCGACTCCATACCAAAGGGTCCTCTATTCGCTTTCCTTGGATAATCGTGAGAGCGATCTCCGCGCACTTGATGGGGTGGCTTTCTCCGGTGAATTTGCTGACCCAGGAAAGTATTTCCGGATCGTTTAGTTCGTCCCTCCTCGGTTCCAAGTATTTCAAAATATTCTCCGCGATCTCTTCCCCTGTGGAATCCGAGCCGAGCAAAGGGAGGATCTGGGCGATATGCTTAAGAGTCGTTTGGAAATTCAGATTCAGCCCAAGAAGGTGATGAGTAATTTTTCTAAGCGGTCCCCTTCGCTCGAGGGAAGAGACGAGATAGGAAAGGGCCGCTTCACCCTGGGTTTGTGACTCCACGATCAGATCGATAAGGTTTTCTTTTGAATAACGGCGTCCTCCTGCTGGTGTCGGGGTTTGCATTAAGGCGACCAGCGCGCCAAATTCGGTAGGGTCGGAAAGAAAGGTCGCTCCCTCGAGCACTTGAAACCTTTTTAAGAGTTCTATTCTCATGGTAATACCGTCCTCCATCTGAAGCTCGGCAAGCCGACGAAGTACCCGGAGGTCTCCCCCCTTAGCTTTCCACGCTAGGGATTGAGTCGCTAAAATTCTTACCGCGAGTTCGGGATCCCGACTTAGCGCAAATAAAAGATTGTCATTCTCTAGTCCATGGCCTTCCATGATTTGGATTAAACGCAAACGCTGCCCGGCATCTGGTGTGAGACGAGGATTGGTAAATCTCCCCAGCACCCGAAGACCTTCTGTGGGAGAGGAGCGAAGGTTAACGAGAGTGTATAATATCTCTTCGATTTTCTCTACGCGTGAGACTTTAGAAAGCAGAGCTGCTCGTACCACCGGCAAGTCTTTCATTTGATAAGATAGGGAGCGCGCCAGGCGGACGATGTCTTCACCGGTAATGTTGGGGTCTTCTGTCCAGGCCGCCAAAACTTCCATGAGGCGTGTTTTTTCCTGGCCGGTGGGAAGAAGCCAAAGGGCTGTTTGCCGTTGAACTAGGCGAGAAGGATCGTCCAGGTACGCACGGACGTGTTTTGTTAAATTTTGTTTTTGATCGTTGGAATATGTAGAGGTTCGTTCGAGAAAGGCCAGCTTATCCTGTTCTGACATTTCGCGGAAGATCTGTGCCGCGCGCGCGAGGGGGATGTCGTATAGCTCCGTCATTTTTCCTGCGTTGGAGAGCATGGCATCGATGATCATCTGCCCCCTCCCTCCATAATTCCATCTGTCTTTCCCTGCGGCCGCGACGATTTCCCCTACCAAATGTTTATTTGCTTCCGTATGAATAAACTCCTCTGCCGTACCCGCCGCCTTTCCCGCTTCATAGGAAAGCGAAGATTTCACCCATTCCATCGATTGGGCGTTATCCGCAGTTCGTGATTGGCCCATGACAAAACGATTTCCTCGTGGAGTCATTTCGGTGAGCCAAGCTTCGTAAAGCGAAGTCTTGACTTCTCCCTTGGGGGTTTTTCTAAATATTTGATTGCGAAAGCCGGAATGGCCGATGATGAGGGAGTCATAGGATTCTTTCGTGCGCGAGTTCGCTACGGGAGTCATCTCCAAAAAGCCGGACCACTTTCCATTGCTCTCCGCATATTGCACGCGCGTTCCGTGAAGGAGCGGTACTGCAGTCCGAGCAAGGTTTGTGTAGGCTAAATTGTTCGGTCCTCCCCCCACGCACTCACCGATAGGAGCTCCTCGAAAAATTGCATACAATGGACGGTGCACTTCATAGATCGTTTCGGTCTCTACGTTCCCCTTGGGGAGGGGCCTGAAGAGGGAACTATCTTTTACTAAGAGATCGGGATTGGGGGCCATATCCCGCAGTGCATACTGCACAACCTTCGGGATCTTTGCCCCTTCCAGGCCCGGAACTTGAAAAACCTCCCCTGAAGCTCCGGAGAGAAAGTGCAAAGCGCCCAGCACCGCCTCAGAGTTATTTGAGTGAAGAGCGTCGTACTGGAAATCGTCATTGTCCATCTGGGCAGCGAGGAAGAAGGACGCTACCTCCCGGACCTCCTTACTGTTTCGAAGCATCTGGTTGTAGCGTTCGCGGACTTCTTTCCCCCG
Source organism: Pseudobdellovibrionaceae bacterium (assembly GCA_023250715.1). Classification (GTDB taxonomy): domain Bacteria; phylum Bdellovibrionota; class FAC87; order UBA2466; family UBA2466; genus JAHFAF01. Next base: position 10,606 of record JAHFAF010000116.1, read on the forward strand.
AGGGTCCTTCCCGTAGCGATTATTGATCTTTCGCTGTGCCGCCGCATTCCGCGTCTCGATAGAGATTAGGAGTTTTCGGATCTGCTCTTGATCAAAGAGCACATAATCCCTCACGTCGCTTCGGTAATTGGCGAGCCACCGATCAAGGTTTTTTCTGTTAAGCCCGTAGGGGCTAAAGTGCGTTCGTTGGTATTCGATCGTGATGGGCTTTCCGACCTTACGCTTATTCCAGAGGAGGGAGGCGTGTTCGGGATGCTGTGCGATGAATGCATGGACTTGTTTTAAAATGGTTTCGTAGGAGCCCCGCGAGAGGTCCATGTAAGGGTGAAGCTTGGAAAAAAGCTCCTCCTTCAATTCTTCATTTTCGTAGAAAGTAAAAAAATCGGGGGCTCTATCGACGATCGCGTCAAGACTACGGAGAAATGGCGAGTAATCCTCTTCATCGGCGAAGGCCAAACCTGCTGCCAAGATTAAAATAAGAACAAAGCGCACGAATCCCTTTCCATGATTGATTCCTGATGGGTTCATTCTGGGCTAATCAATGAAAGAGAGCCGCTGACATTATTTATGGGGTAATTCAGTTCAAAGGGCTATCGCTGGTTGGGTTCCAGCAAAGGTTTGATTAGGCCCTCCAAGCCGTTCAACTTGATTTCTTGAACCAGCTGGAGCATTTCTCCGAGTTCCCCCTCCGGAAGACCCTTCTTGGCAAACCAAATGACATAAGGCTCGGGCAGATTGATCAGATATGTCCCGGCATATTTTCCGAACGGCATTTTCGCCTTAGCGAGTTTCAGGAGGATTTTGGGGTCCACGGAGGCATGCTAGCCTGAAAGTGACATATTTTTCGAGCTAGAATGCGTGAGACGGGCCCAAATCGGGGCGCACGGAGCTTTTCGGAACCGGAGCTTACCTCATTGGTAAGTGAGGTTGCGAAATAGCGAGTACGCCCCGAGATGGGCTCGTCTCACGCAAGTACAGCGGTTATAGCCGAAA
>JAHFAF010000117.1 GCA_023250715.1 Pseudobdellovibrionaceae bacterium
GCAAAAGCATTTCTCTCCGACGTCGAAAAAGAGATTGATAAAAAGCCGGAAGTTCACGGAAACGTTCAGCCGTATTTGGCGGCAAATCTAAATCGACTCCTGGTCCAGTCCGAGGATGAGTCCAAAGCTCTTAAGGACGATTTCATCAGTACAGAACACCTTTTTCTTTCCTTTTTTACGCTGCGGGATGGCCCGTTGCCCGAGATTTTTCGTCACAATAAAGTCACAAAACCGGCCTTTTTGGAGTCTCTTCAGAAGGTAAGGGGAAGTCAGCGAGTCACTGACCAGAACCCCGAAGAAAAATACAATGCTTTGGACCGCTATACCCGGGATCTGACGAGCGCCGCTTCGAATGGCCGTTTGGATCCCGTGATTGGCCGCGATAGCGAAATCCGACGCGTGATTCAGGTTCTTTCGCGCCGAACCAAGAACAACCCCGTACTGATTGGGGATCCTGGCGTTGGAAAAACCGCGATCGTCGAAGGATTGGCCCAACGGATTGTTGCCGGCGATATTCCGGAAAGCTTGAAAAATAAAAAGCTCTTATCGCTCGATCTCGGTGCTCTGGTTGCAGGCGCAAAATATCGTGGAGAGTTTGAGGATCGATTGAAGGCAGTGTTAAAGGAAATAACTTCCTCACAAGGGAGTGTAATTCTTTTTATCGATGAATTGCACACCGTCGTGGGCGCAGGCAAAGCAGAAGGCAGCATGGATGCCTCGAACCTTCTCAAACCCCAGCTGGCGAGAGGGGAGCTGCGCTGCGTGGGGGCGACCACCTTAGACGAGTACCGCTTACACATTGAAAAGGATGCGGCACTCGAACGGCGCTTCCAGCAAGTTTACGTTGGAGAACCCTCTCTCGAGGATACGATCTCTATCTTGCGCGGGCTCAAGGAAAAATACGAAGTCCATCATGGGATAAGAATTCAAGACGCGGCACTCATCGCGGCTGCCAAGCTCAGTCACCGCTACATTACAAACCGGCAATTGCCCGATAAGGCAATCGACCTTATCGATGAAGCCGCCAGCAAATTGAGAATTGAAATCGATAGCCGCCCGACTGAAATAGACGAGCTGGAGAGAAAATTAATCCAATTGGGTGTTGAGAGAGAGGCCTTGAAAAAGGAATCGGACCCCGCGAGCGTTTCCCGACGAGAAATTCTCGAGACGCAAATCAAAGACCTCCAGGGGAAATCCGCCGTTCTAAAAAAACAGTGGCAGGCGGAGAAAAGCGTGATCGGTCAAGTTTCCCAGGTGAAAGAGCAGATGGAACAAGTTCGCATCCAGGCAGAAAAAGCCGAGAGAGAGGGCGACTTGGGAAAAGCGGCAGAACTAAAGTATGGAAAACTCACTGAGCTGCAGAAACAATGGACAGAACTAAATACCCAGCTTGCCAAGCCCGGCCAGGCTCGGATGCTGAAACAAGAAGTGGATGAAGAGGATATTGCGGAAGTGGTCGCGAGATGGACGGGAATTCCTGTGTCCAAAATGCTCGAATCCGAGAAACAGAAGCTACTGAGAATGGAAGAGGAACTGACGAAAAGAGTGGTCGGCCAAGAAGTGGCTGTCAAAGCCGTTTGCGCCGCCGTTCGCAGAAGTCACGCAGGCTTAGGAGATCCCAAGCGGCCGATTGGTGGATTTTTATTCCTGGGGCCCACCGGCGTAGGGAAAACTGAGACGGCAAAAGCGCTTGCCGAGTTTCTCTTTGATGATGAAAACAACATGGTTCGTATCGACATGACGGAATTCATGGAAAAACACTCCGTTTCCCGTCTCGTCGGTGCTCCTCCCGGGTATGTAGGTTACGAAGAGGGAGGGCTTCTTACGGAAGCCGTGCGCCGCCGTCCCTACTCCGTAGTTCTTTTCGATGAGGTCGAAAAAGCCCATCACGATGTTTTCAATATACTGTTACAGGTACTCGATGACGGCATCCTGACGGACAGTCACGGAAACCACGTAAATTTCAAGAATACGATCATCATTCTTACCTCGAACCTAGGCACGCAATTCCTGCTCGAAGAAGGCACCAGCGAAGCGGGGAAGAAGAAAGTAATGCAGGAAGTACGAGGACATTTCCGACCAGAGCTCCTCAACCGTCTCGACGATATCATTATGTTCAACCCGCTTTCCAAAGAAGAGCTCACAAAGATTGTGGATATTCAATTGGACTCGGTAAAAAAGTTGCTTGAGCAAAAAAATCTCAGTATGGTTGTCAGCCGTGAGTTAAAGGAATTACTCGCTCAGCGCGGCTACGACCCCGTTTACGGAGCCCGTCCCTTGAAGCGGCTCATCACCGAGGTTCTTCTCAACCCGCTCGCCAATAAACTCTTGGAAGGCGAGTTCAAGAGCGGAGACACAGTCGACATGACCGTCTCCAAATCAGGTGAAGTAGTTTTCCAGAAGGGCTCGGCACCCAACGCCGCGAAAAAGACTGCGAGTCGAGGAGGGTATTAAGCATGACCGATGAGATTCGACCTGGTGAGGAACGCCCTGAAGAATTTTCAAAGAGCCGAGTCCGATGGAGGCCTCCCACTCAATATCTTCTTACCGGAATCGTCGCCGCGGTCACAAGCGTTCTTATCTACGCGGGCGTGCAATATCACTATCAAACTAAAAATACGTCGGTAAACGCCCAAGCGGCGCTGGATAATCCTCTTTCCGCACAAACTGAGAGCAAACCGCTCAATGGCGGAGGGTTATCGGAGTTAAAGAAAACTTCGGAGAGTTTCCGCGCCATCGCAAAAAAAGTCGGACCCGCTGTCGTCAACGTGAAGGCAACGCGAGGGATTAAGAAGCCGAAAATGAAAATTCGACGGGGTGGTCCTCGCCGCCCGCAACAGCCGCAGGGTCCAGACGATGAAGGAGGAGAGGAGGGGATGCCTTTTGACGATCCTTTCCGAGAATTTTTTGAACGTTTCGGAGCGCCCTTTCCATATCATCAGCAGCCTGACCAATCCCCCCAGTCGAGCCTAGGCTCCGGAGTCATCATCGATAAACGGGGCTACGTTGTGACGAACAACCACGTGGTTGAGGGTGCCAGCGAAGTCATGGTTACGCTCTCTTCCGAAAAAACGGACGTCAAAGCGAAAGTCATTGGAACGGATCCCCGAAGTGATCTTGCCGTTTTAAAAATAGAAAAAGGCAGCGACTTCCCCAGCGTGGAATGGTCGGACTCCGATGCCGTCGAAGTGGGAGACTGGGCCATTGCCATTGGAAGCCCTTTTGCCCTAGGGCAATCCGTCACTGTAGGCATTGTGAGCGCCAAAGGGCGAAGCGCCGAAGGCATCAATGCTGGATACGGTGGGGATCTCATTCAAACCGACGCCGCAATTAATCCTGGAAATTCAGGAGGCCCGCTCGTCGATTTGGAAGGGCGCGTGATGGGAATTAATACCGCAATCTATACACGCAGCGGCGGTTACATGGGAATCGGATTTGCCATTCCCTCAAACATGGCAAAGGAAGTGGCAGGCAAACTCATTAGCGATGGCAAAATAGTGCGAGGCTGGCTTGGTGTATACATCCAGCCGCTCGACCCGGACCTCGGAAAAGAATTGGGAGTTAAGGACGGAGTGGGAATCCACGAAGTTATCGTCGATAGCCCAGCGGCAAAGGCCGGAATCCAGGCTGGGGATGTGATCGTGGAAGTGGATGGAAAAGCCGTGAAAGAGGTGAATACCCTTCAACGCACCATCGGAAGTTACAAACCGGGACAGACGGTGAAAATTAAGGTGGTCTCTTACGCCGACAAGAAGAGCCGCACTGTTACCGTGAAAGTGGGCACCCTTCCCGACAAAGACAGCGAGAGCGAAAAAGAACAGCCCGGCGGAAACAATGACGAGCCGGACAAGCTTGGTCTCCTTCTTTCAAAGTCTAAAGACGGGCTTGTGGTCGATTCGATCCAACCCGGCTCCATCGGAGATCAGGTCGGCTTGGAGGCCGGAGACGTTCTCGTACGAGTGAATCGAAAAACGGTCGACTCGGTGGCGAACTATAAGAAACTCATCACTGGCTCGAAACGCCTGTACCTTGAGGTAAAACGGAAAGGGAGAACACTTTTCTTCCAATTTGGGCTCCCGGAATAAGCCTGAGAAAAGAGGATTGAATGATTGTTGGCATCGTCGGCGGCAGTGGCCTGTATCAACTGGGGAATCAAACCGGAGAAGATCTGAAGATCGACACTCCCTTTGGTGAACCGTCCGGCCCCTATTTTCGCACCAAGCTGGGAAGTCACACCGCGATCTTCCTCCCCCGTCACGGCAAAGGGCATGTCTACTCGCCCAGCGAGATCAATTACCGGGCAAATATATATGGATTTAAAAAGCTTGGAGTCGAGGCCCTCATTTCGATCAGTGCCGTAGGAAGTCTTCGAAAGGAAATTGCCCCCGGCGAGTTCGTCCTTCCCGATCAATATATCGATCTGACGCGCGGGTACCGGGCTAACACCTTTTTCGGAGGGGGAGTCGTAGGACACGCCCCTTTTGCGGACCCCGCCTGCCATAGTCTACGGGAGCACCTTTCGGCCGCCTGCGAGACTTTGAAGATACGCTGCCACTCTGGCGGAACCTATGTCTGCATGGAAGGCCCCACCTTCTCTACCCGCGCCGAGTCTCATTTCTATCGTTCCTGGCAACTCCCCCAGGGGATGGTTTCCGTCATCGGAATGACTGCCCTCCCGGAGGCCCGACTGGCCCGAGAGGCAGGGATGTGTTACCAGACAGTCGCCATGGCCACGGATTACGACTGCTGGAACGAGGAAAATGCAGACGTCTCCGTAGAGGCCATCATCAAGCTTCTTATGGCCAATGTGGACACCTCCCGTCTCTTGGTTTCCGAAGTCTTATCAAAGACTTTTCCGTCTTGCCGTTCCCACTGCCGTGAACTAATGAAGAGCGCTGTAGTGACATCGAAAGAGCTTTGGCCCGCGTCCAAACGCGAGATGCTTGGGGTAATTCTCAACTGATTCACGGCTTGTTTCACAAATTTAGAAGGGGAAGAGAAATGGCTTCTATTGTTGTTGTGGGCTCCATGGCGTTCGATTCAATCGAGACGCCCTTTGGAAAAGAGGGGAAAATTTTGGGAGGATCGGCCAACTATTTCTCCCTTTCCGCTAGCTACTTTGCCCCCACCCGGTGCGTGAGCGTGGTCGGAGAGGACTTTCCCGTCGAGCACTTAAATCTTCTAAAGAGTCGGAAAATTGACGTAAAGGGGATCAAACAGGAGGCTGGAAAAACCTTTCATTGGGCAGGCAGGTATAGCTACGATTTGAATCAAGCCCACACTCTCGAGACCCACTTGAACGTTTTTGAGCGATTCGAGCCGGAAGTTCCCAAAGAATACCGCGATTCCGAGTTCGTAATGCTGGGGAATATCGCGCCTCCCTTACAGGCGAAGGTACTCGCTCAAATCGACAATCCTAAGTTCATCGCGCTCGACACGATGAACTTTTGGATTGAAGGCCAAAGGGATGCTTTGATTCAGGCCATTGGAAAGTGCCATGCCCTCATCATCAATGAAGGCGAAGTACGCCAGCTGACCCGACAGCACAACGTCGTCCAGGCCGCACAAGTCGTTCGTTCGTGGGGACCGCAAATCCTCGTCGTCAAACAAGGCGAATATGGAGCTCTTCTCTTCGATCATGGTGAAGTTTTTTCCGTTCCGGGCCTTCCCCTTGCCGAAGTGAAGGACCCCACGGGAGCTGGGGACACCTTTGCGGGCGGCTTCATGGGCTATCTCGCCTCACAAGCGAAATTCTCCATTTCTCGTTACACCTTGCGCAAAGCCATCGTTTACGGGAGTGTCATGGCTTCCTTTACAGTTCAGGAGTTTGGGATTAAAGACCTGCTAACTTTGACTCGGGAACTAATTGACGAAAGATACAAGAGATTTGTTGAACTGACCTCTTTCCATGTGGATTGATTTCTCGCGGATTCCACTAGAGATCTGGGGTGCATTTCTCTTAAAATGATATTGACGGTGTTTTTCTTAAGAGCTATCAGAATCCGATTCTAAAAATTGACATCCACCCCAAATCCGTAAGAAGGAGTAAGCCTCGATGAAGAAGGCAGCTAAAAAGGCAGTGACCCCCAGCGTGGAAAAACCCTCAGCTCCTGTCTCCTTGGGAACTAAGCGTGTTTGTCCGAAGTGCAGCACACGCTTCTATGACTTTGGGAAAACAGAGATTAATTGCCCAAAATGTAATGCGCATATCGACCCGGTCGATCTCGATCCGGCGGCGCGGTATCAAGCCGCAAAGAAGGCGATTAAAGCGGCCGAGGCGGCCGAAGCCGCCCAGCCTGCGGAGCCCGTTGTGGCCGTAGGGAGCGACGACATCATTGAAGATACCGATGACCTCGGCGGAGATGATGATGAAGTTGTAGAAGAGATTGTGGAAGCCGACGACGAAGACGAGTTTTAGAGTTCCCTAGCCATTCGATTTTTTTTCCGGCCCGTTCTCTTTAGAGTTGGTTACCCCCTTGCCGGGTGTAGATCCTAATCTTCTTGCTTCGATGTGAATTTTGGAAGGAGGAGGACCGTCTTTGGAATGCCGAAAGTTGCTTCGGGTGCTCTTTCGATAATAACTCACCATCATCATGACGAATAGGCCTACCACCCCAAACCAAATCGAAAAGAAGATCTGTTTGTGAGTGAGATGGCTAAAAAGATTTACTAAGAATTTATCGTGGACTTTCAGGGATTACTCCCAATGAATGGCCATTCCTGTCTGGGTTTTGACGCTGGAATCCCGAGAAAGCAGGTATGCCCCAAACGCTCCCGCCGCAACTCCCCCAACCACGGCCCAAACTTTCCAATTATTATACCATTTGGCAGAAGCGTCGACGCGATCCTCCAAAGTATTTGCCCCTCCCCAAGTCCCCATCCCGGAGATTGCCGTGTATTCCCCTTGAGCTAAAGCATTGCGTTGCAAGGAGGCCTGAATCTTTTCTCTTTGCAGGGGCAACGGCCTATCAGCTGAACTCTCTAAGGCCTGAGAGATCTTCACAGGGCCCGACGTCGCGAGGGGTTCCAAACGACCCGAACTGGAATAGAGAAAAAATCGAAACTCATCGTCCACGGGCTGAATCAAAAAGAGCGACGCCAAACGGTGCCTCTGGCGGACCTCATCCAGCTCCTTCAGTGAAAGCTGTGCAACTCCAAGTGCCGTTCTTAGGCGATAGGATCTTGCCTCCTTTGAAGCTCGAGCGCATTGAAATCGGAACATTTCCGGAATTCGTCCCTCGGCCTGAATGAGAAAGTCATATTCGCCCACCGCCAAATGAAAGTTCTTTTGGTTTCCGACTTGGAAACCGTTCACTACAATGATTGCTGCTTTGGGTTCCACCGATAATTCAAGAGAACAAATCCTCTTGATGCCACCTGCCACGTGATTCAGAGCCGCATCCAGTCGGAGGCTCATCGCAGTCGGTTCCCCTTCCCAAATGGCAACTTCTGGAATTTCGAGATTCGGGTGACGGGATAAGCAAGAGATAAGGGTTTGGTTCGCTAGGAGATCTTCCCCCTTCATGAATTGTGCTGCCGCCTCGGCGAGCCAACTCCTTTGTACTGTCGAGCCGTATTTAGAGGCATACATCAGCCGCTCACGAAGGACTTTCACTTGAGAGAGCTCTTGAGAGTGATCTAACTCGCTCTGGCCACGAAGAAGTTCTGCCACTAGCCGATTCAATTCTTTTTCTTCATGGTCGGCATTCAATTCATCCTGCCCAAGCGTTGCGGGAAGCGCCTGAACAAGAGGTCTTGGCCCAGATAGATCCTCAAACCACTTCTGAGCTCGTTTTTCGACAAGTTCATAGGCCCGCTCCTGGGTCGGAGTCTTTAACTCTCCTAGGCGTAGAATCCCCACTCGCGGCCGAATGGACTCTGGAGGCAAAACACTAGAATAGGCCGGCGAAAAAATTTGCGAGACCATCAAAAACGGAATCCATCTCTTCGAAACGTTCATTCCCCCTCCGTCCAAACCTCTATTCGCTTTGCTCTCTTCCGCGATAAACTTGCCCTTTTGCCGCGTGTCGGCCCTTCCATGTCATTTCTTAGCGCAATGGACAGTTTACCGGTTTGCCTGGCCTTTTCCAGTAGGGGTAAGTCGGAAGGGCGAATCGCCACTACCAACCTTTCTTGCTCCAGGTCGGCCATTAGAATCTGGACTGCCTCCAGCAGGGTAACTGGAAGTTCGGTGGAAATATCCGACCGGTAAATCAAATCGATTTTGTCTCCTGCCGCGATTGGCAATCTCGAGTCCACTTCCAATGAATAGGCACGAAAACCCGCGGGAACTTGCTGCGAAAGGGTATTTCCCTTCATTTTTTCGAGATCGGAGCTGAAAACCCATTCTCCGGCCTTCAAATCCCTTAAGAGTCTTCTTCCCAGCACCCAGTGGAGCTTCTGATCGGTAAAGACACCCAGAGGGGCTCCCTCTCCAGATTTGAGTTGTCTGCGCTCCATGTCCTTGACGCTTAGAGGGTGCCCCTGAGGGAGCTCTCTCTCTGCCATGAGATACCAAGGAGAGTTGGGATCTGGGCGCTCTCCTCCGGTAGAGCGTCCCAAGAAATAAAGAACGCATCCTAGGGCAGCGAGTATCCCGGCTTGATTGGTGGGCTTCTTTATCCAAGCTCCAAAACGAGATTTTATTTCCATAAAAGAATCCCATCGTAGGGTAGCCGTGTCTTTTGGAGCTCTTGCAGCTCTAACCGCTTTTCATGGAGCCACTTCACCTGGAGAAGAAATAGGGGGATCATTAGGACTCCAATCCAAAAAACCGTCTCAAAGATCACAGCCCCTCTTCGATTCCATTGCCTTTGGTCAGTAGATAATTCCATGATTCCCCCTTCAATAAACTTGTTCCCTGAAGTCGAGATCCGGCACTCAAATGAGGTTTTGAGGCACTCTCCACTCGGGACTCCTTGAGATCATGATCCGCCTCCCATAGATAGGCTCCACCACATAAGGGGCAAATCTCCTCATGAATGGGCGGTTCAGAGAGTCGAAACAGGCGGCCAAGTGAAATACCAACCAACGCTCGGGTGGCCTCAGTACTTCCTTTTTGCCAGAGCAAATTCGCCGTCGCTCGGGCCGATTCGTGAATTGCTGCCAATTGTTTTTCAATCGCCAGATCTTTAGGCAAACACTCCAGCGCGGAATTGGGAACTCGGGCGCAAGCATGCCAGAGATGGTGGACAGCTTCCATACCGCGCACTGCATGATTCGAAGCTTTTAGAAACTGCATCGCATCCCTGTCCGCCCTTCCCCACAGAATGGCGGCATTATCCAGCGAGATCTGGCGCGACTCCCAGATCCAAGCTTGTTGATAGATTTCGAAGTTCAGAACAGGAGCCATCAAGAAAATTCCTAATAGTCCCAGGAGAAAGGGAATAAACATGATCTCGTGCTTTCAAAATGGTGCTTGGTTAATTTCATATTCTTAAATGACCAGAGGCTCGGAAATCGAGCATGCAACTTTATTCTGCCCCCTTCCCTCGACGCTTCTTCCAGATAGTCGGTCTCTCGCCAAAGACGATCCCCAGCCGCGCCCCAGCTCCTTTCGAAAAGCAACCGCATCTGCGCCCGCGCGTTCGATGAAGTGGCCCCCAAAGCCTTTGCTCGAACGGCAAGAAAGGCCGAGTGGTGTAAGAGGAGATCGAGCTGGGCTCTTTTCATTAGCTCGAGATTGATCCAGACCGAGCCCAAAACAGCCGAAAGTCCGAAAACCGCTTCAATGAGAATGGAACCTTTCTCAGTGAGATGCCGACTCGTCGAAATCATCCATCCCTCGTCTTTCATATTCTGATTTCTTCGCGCGACTGAGCGAGACTTTCTGCGTGCCGTTCTGAAGCGAGTTTGACACCTTTGCGTAAAGCTCTTTTACGTTAGTTCCTACGAGGCTCACGATTCCTATCGTGGAAACCGAAATTAAACAGACTAGAATCAGATACTCGACTAATCCCTGTCCTGAGTCCTTTTTCATTCTTACCTCCGATAGGGACCCTATATGCAAAGGAATGCCCCTTCGGCTACACTGACCGTCCATGCTTACACCGAGCAATTTCTTCTATCTTGTATGGTTGGGACTCACCCTTTACTCGCTCGGGCATCTTCTTTTGGAAAAGCGGGAGCCCTCCTCCATGTTGGCTTGGATATTTTTCGTCCTATTGGTGCCAATAGGAGGCCCTGTCCTTTACCTGACATTCGGCTCCCAACGCCTCGAGCGCAATGCCATCAAGAGGAAGCGCGAAATTGTCCGCTGGACGACCGATCCCCTCTCCTCCAGCGAACTAGAAAATCCAGATTTCCCCTCCGATGTTCGCCATGTTTTGAGCCTCGCAAGGCAGATTTCCGAATATGGATTTACGGCCGGAAATGAAATCGAGCTCTTGTCCGATCCCAACCATGCGCTGGAAGCCATGCAGTCCGAAATTGCCAAGGCTCAAAGATTCATTCATCTGGAGTATTACATCATCGAATCGGATGAAGTAACTCGTCAGCTCTTCGACGCTTTGGAAGAGGCGAAAAAAAGAGGGGTGGAAGTCAGAATTCTTTACGATTCGCTGGGGTCCATCTGGCTCAAACGGATTTTTCTCCATTCTTTAATCAAGGCGGGAGCGAAGGTTGCAGGGTTTCTTCCTCTCTCGTTCTTGCCCCAACGAATTAATTTCAACTTTAGAAATCACCGCAAGATTCTGGTCATCGACGGAAGAGTGGCATTCACCGGTGGGACTAATATTGGCAGGAAATACCTCGGGAGAAGGTTTGATCAACAATGGCATGACTATTCCGTGCGAGTGACGGGACCCACCTGCCTTCAACTCGAAGACGTGTTCGCTAAAGACTGGCATTTCACGACTCAAGAAGATCTGTTTGGCTCGCAATACTACCCTTCGGTTCAAGGAATGGGGGGGAACGCGATACAGGTACTAGAAAGTGGGCCAGATTCGACTTTTCTCGCTCTTCACCATGCCTTGATCCTTGCTCTGAACTCGGCCCACAAAGAAATACTTCTCACTACTCCCTATTTCATTCCCGATCCTGCACTCATGACGACCTTGAGGGTGGCCGCACTGAAGGGGGTAAGGGTCCGCCTAGTCCTTCCGCAGAAGACAGACCAGTGGCTGGTCCACTATGCCTCACGTTCCTTTTACGACAGTCTTTTGAGGGCTGGCGTGGAGATCTATGAATATGAGCCGCGCATCCTCCATGCAAAGCTTCTAACAATAGATGGCGACTGGACGATCGTGGGCTCGGCAAACATGGACACGAGAAGCTTTCGTCTTAATTTCGAGTTGAATCTCTTGATTTACGGCAAGACGGTAGCCTCGCAGGCAAAAGGACTTCTTGAAAGAGACTTACAGCATTGCAAACGCGTGAATCTTGAACAGTTCCAGAATAGGCCAGTGATCCATAGAATGGTAGAGAACGCCTGTCGGCTTCTATCGCCGTTGCTTTAGAGCGCCTTTAGGCTCCCATCGGACGGTTTCTGCTTACTTGGATGAATTCGGTGAGATAGTGGCGAGCGACCTGTTCGGCAGTCACTTGACTCCCTA
>JAHFAF010000460.1 GCA_023250715.1 Pseudobdellovibrionaceae bacterium
GAAGCTCCTACCCAAAGCTCGCCTCCACATTCTTCTTGCCTGAGACGCATCGTCTCTTTGAGGGCTTGGTACTCTCCGAAAATCCGATCGCACCGCTCGAAGAGAATCTGGCCCATGGGAGTGAGACCCACCCCTCTTTTTCGGCGATCGAGAAATTTATACCCCTCGTTCCGCTCGAGCTGGAGCACCTGCTTACTGATCGCAGGCTGACTCACGCGCATACGACGCGAAGCTTGGGTAAAACTACCGGCCCGAGCGACTTCATAAAAATATCGAAGCTGATTAAGTTCCATCCATAACCTATAGGAATACTTTGTATGGGAATTATGTATTGGAGGAAAGGATAATATTCGGAGAATCTCCGATCCAACGAGATTGCTTCGGCTCCGCCTCGCAAATGCGGTATTTGCGAGCGAAGCGAAGCAATCCCGAGGCTATGGAGGGGATCATGTTCCGTTTAGCCCTATTTATTTTAGTCACTTCTCAGTTTGCTTTTGCGGGAGCTTTGGAAAACGTTCGAGAACGAGTCGAGGGATCCTCGAATCCAGTCATTATTTTTGATTTGGACGACACGCTCACCGATTCCCGGGAAAGGATGCTGAGAGTTTTTCATTCTCTAGGACCGGAGTTTGAAAAACTTCACTACCGCGACCTTCAATATGAGCCTGGCGACACCTTGAAACACATCGGATACACCGATGCCGCCATGATCGAGAAGATCTCGAATGCCTGGTACGAGCGTTTTTTCTCCAATGCCTATGTCGCCGGCGATAGAGCTCTTCCGGGTGCGGTTCAATACGTTCAAGCCGTCTATGACGAGGGGGCTACCATAGTTTACCTCACGGGTCGGGATGCCCCTCGCATGAAAGAGGGAACCTTGAAGAGCCTAAAGCTGAACCGATTTCCTCTGGGAAAACGCACCATCCTGAGAATGAAGCCCGATAAGTCCCTTTCAGACGCGCAGTTCAAGAAGTCGGAGATTGAATGGATTGGAAATCAGGGCGATGTAGTTGCCGTCTTTGAAAACGAGCCCACGAACATCAATCTTCTCGTGGATGGCTTCCCCAAGAGTCAGCCTATCTTCGTCGATACCATCCATTCGCCGAAGCCTGTCGAGCCCTACCCCACCATCCCATGGATTCTGGATTTCCGGCTTGACCTGAGGGAGTAAATCTTGGAAATCAGGGGGGTATGAAAAATACCCCCCTACTCTTAATATTGGCGTTATTGGTCCTCAGCTGCGGAGTGAAAGACCGCGGAATTCTTCAAGAACCCGTGGTCCCGTCTGGGGACCTCCCTTCCGGCCTTGTAGCCACCAAAGAAAAAAAGTTCCTCATCCGCCCGTCGTTGAATGCCTTTCCTGTCGCGGAAGTACCGGTCACTTATCGAGTGGTCACAAACGAGCTCGTTCCCCTGGACTCCTCTGTCTACTCAATCCAAGTAAAGTATTGGATGCCCTCAATGCCGGACATGCCGGTCACGCCCGCAAAAATCGAAAACCTCTCTTCGGGCGAGGTGAAAATTACCTACGATATTTCGATGAGCGGCCCTTGGGAGATAGAACTTTCTATCGTGAAAGACGGCCGTGTGGCCGATACCTGGATCTACCTCTTCGAGGTCCAGGACTAAATGCGCTACTTTCTGCTGCTTTTTCTTCCTCGTCTTGCGATCGCAGGCGCGTGCTGTGTGGGAGGCGGGCCGAAGAGTTTCATTCAATTGAAAGATCTGCAGTCTTACCAACTAGGAGTCTCCAGCTCCTTTCAAGACTCCTACGGCCGGTACAACTCCTACGGAGAGCTCGTCGAGACAAAGGCAAACCCTCTCTACACTCTCTCCTTCGGAGCAGGGATAAAAGTAACCGACGATCTCGACGCCACCCTGACAATCCCTTCGACGGGCGCCGTACTAGTAGGTACGCGGTACCTTTTAGTACGGAGTCTTTTCAGGGATGAGTGGTATCCGACGGTTCATCTCAGCGGGGGCCTGGGCCTTCCCGCGGGGGATAAGGGATGGGAACCCTATTTCGGCGTTTCTTTCGTAAAGGATTATGGGTTTGCCATCCTTGGCATGAATGGAACCTACACTAGAAAATTTCAGCGAGCAGGAAACCTAGGCAAAGAAGGGGATCGCTTTGAAGTGAGCGAAACGGGAACTTTCCCACTTTCACAGCGCTTGAGCTTCATTCTGGGATCCGCACAGTTTTGGGAGCTCGCGCGATCGCTAGGGAGTTCTTCCATTGCCGACACTGCGGCAAGAGGAGTAAGCGCTTCTCTTGCCGCTTCCTATTATCTCACTCGGTACTGGAATATGAGCGCTAGCTGGGAATTCTCGGTGCCACTCTCTAAGATCGGCGTGAATAAGGACGCTACCCGCACCTTTACTCTCACTTCGGGTTACTCTTTTTATTGATGGGGTGATAAGTCCAATCCCTTGGAATTTCCTTATAGAGGGAGCTTGGGTGTAGGGAAGGGTTGTACGTCACAACTAAGCCTGCACTGGCAAAATCCGGCCGTAATCGACGATTGTCATCGTTGAAATTCTGCACTTCACCCTGTGCATTCACAAACATTTTCGTCTCGAAGGGATGCCAGGAGAAAATTTCATCCTCACCCCAAAGCTCTCCATAAGCGATGAGGTCGTCGTAATAGTCACCAATTTGGCGACCGCCATCTTTATGACAGCGACGGCAGGAGACATCATCGACTTGCAACATTCCCGCGTCGTACTGCTTCGGGACAATTGAATAACTCGAGAGTGTACTTGCCGCGAAAGTCACTTGGGTTCCATTCGACTTCCAGAGAATCGAGCCCACTGATTGGAAGGGCGTTTCTTTTAACAGATCCTTCACAAGTTGCGGATCTCCAAAGTCCGGCAAAATATCCAGATACCCACTCTGAGTTTGGAACGAAATTCCAAAATGTTCGCTCTTCAGCGTACGCGCGGTAAGTGTGTTTTCATTCAAGAGATGGGCGACTAATGCCTTCAAAGACGGAGACTGTTCCCACTGCGGACGCGCTGACTTGATTGCATCCGCCAGAATATTGGCGGTGAGAAAGGGGCGCAAAACCGTATTGTGCCATCCAGTGATCTCGCGCTTTCGCGTTCTAATTTCGAATACTCTCAAATCGCCGTCGGGAAATCTCTCAAGTAGTACTTCGCCAATCACGGTTGCAAGAGGAAATATCCAGCGCCACCTGGAAAAATTGAGCTTCCAATAGACGACGGGCAATTGCCCTCCATTTATTTTCGGGACCGACCAGAAATTAATTTTCACTAAATTGCTGCTTAAGTCAGCTCCCCCGCTCCTGAAAGGAAAATTGAATTTGCCTGTCTCACTGAAAAGACTTGCCCAGCCGCCGGGAACCGCAAGATCAATGAGAACGGGATCGATGGTGTTAGGGCGGTTTCCTTCCGGATCC